>BDTL01000159.1 GCA_002898115.1 bacterium BMS3Bbin02
CGATGCCGTTTGCAGGCGGTAGTGACAGTGCGCGGTCCAGGAACGCTGCCATTTCGCCGCGTGTCACCGCGTCCTCGGGGCAGAACTCCACAGTCCCGCAGCCCTGGGTGATCCCCGCGTTGGAGAGAGCCTCGATGGAGGCCTCGTGAATATTTCCATCGTCGTCGCGGAAACCCTGACCGGCGGATCCGAGTCCCGGAACGGCCACAAGCAGGCTCGCCGCCAGTGAGAACGTGACCGCGGAGCGAAAGAATCGTCGTGTAAACGGCATGTTTCCCCTATCTGTCGAACACACAGTGGTCAAAATACCACAGGCAGTGGTTATCAGCGCCATAACAGACACTCAACGTCGTGCAGTGTTTGCGGGGCAAGAAGTCCCGCGAATTCGTGTATGACATCGCTGACCACCGTGTCTCCATGCCATAACGTCGGCAAGCGGCCGGCGGTGAATGAGAGGACGACTATGGAACATGAGATCACGAAGGGGAGCCGCTCCCACAAGCTCAAGGTGATGCTGGCGGCGGCCATCGTCGCGACCGCGCTCGTGCCCGCGGGGGAGTAACACGCTTCACACGCGCTCGGTAGGTGGGTCCATCGGTTGATGCCGGTGGACCCCGGCGCGTCTACTTGCTGTCGTCTTGCAGCACTGGGTTCGCCAGGCCCGACACGACTTCGGCCGAGTCCAGTGCTGCGAGGGCCTGAGGAGGCACACCGAGTTTGAGCGAACGGCTTCCGCCACCGACTATCACGTACGGTTCCTTCATGACGTCGGCATCGATCCAAACCGGAATCTCAGATGGGAGTCCGAACGGTGTTACCCCGCCCATAGTCATCCCGGTGAGCCGCGCCGTGAGATCCGCTGGAGCGAACGAGACCTTGCGCGCTCCGAGTTTCTTCCGCACGGTTCCGTTCACGTTGAGCCGGTGTGTTGCCAGGACGACACACGCTGCGACGAGTCCTTCCGGCTTTCTTGAAGCGACCACGATCGTGTTTGCCGACTGGTTCGGGGTAAACCCGTAGGTCTCGCAAAACGCCGCAGTGTCGGCGAGATCCGGGTCGCATTCGACACAATCCACGTCGAATCCCGTCCCCCGAGCGACGGCGATGACTCCGGCTTCGAGCGATGTCCGGTCCATCAGATACCGAACCCGACACCGAGCCGCTTGGCGGAGCGAACCCACGGATGATCGAGAGGTACCGTTTTGCGTCGTCCAGCGACATCCTCGAGCGGTACATGTTCAACGTTGGACCCGCGCGACGCGATCATGATTCCGGACAGCCCTTCGGCAGCGGCGTGAGCCGCCTCGGCGCCAAGTGTTGTGGCGAGGATTCTGTCGACTGTCGACGGTGTACCGCCGCGTTGCACGTGACCCAGGATGGTGACCCGAGCCTCCAGGCCGGTTTGGTCGGCAAGTCTTCGAGCGAGGGCAGCGGTGGTTTGGCTTTCGACCGCTTCGAGGGCTTTGAGCTGCGCTTTCAGCTGCGCTCGAGATTCTCCTTCGGCGCCGGCGAGGTCCGTGGTGACTAAGTCGACTTTCGCCTTGTGGTCGGCGCTTATCGCGCCCTCGGAAACCACAACAATCGAAAACGTCGATCCGCTCGCCCGTCGGTGTGAGATCGTCTCTGCGAGGGCGTCGAGATTGTAAGGAATTTCCGGGATGGCGATGACGTCAGCTCCGCCGGCAAGGCCGGATCCAAGGGCGAGCCAACCTGTGTTGTGCCCCATGACTTCGACCACCATGATCCGATGATGAGAGTGCGCGGTGGAGTGCAGCCGGTCGATCGCTTCGGTCGCAATCCCGAGAGCCGTGTCGAAACCGAACGTTCGATCGGTGCCCCACACGTCGTTGTCGATCGTCTTTGGGAGCGTGACAATTGGCAGTCCCGCATTGGCGAGGCGAAGTGCGTTCTTTTGGGTGCCGCCGCCGCCGAGACAGATGAGTGTGTCGATCCCGGACTGTTCGCAGTTTTCGATCATGAGATCGGTCATGTCGAGAATGCGATCCCCGACTCTCATCCTGTGCGGCTTGTCTCGGCTTGTCCCCAGAATGGTGCCGCCGTGCGTGAGGATGCCGCTCAGTGCCGCACCATCGAGCCGGATACTGCGGTTCTGCATGAGACCTCGGAAGCCGTCCAGGAAGCCAATAACCTGCATGCCGTGTGACCTGATGGCCGCTTTTCCGATGGCCCGAATTGCAGCATTCAGCCCGGGCGAATCGCCGCCCGCCGTCAAGATGCCGATCGTCTTCGCCATTGCACTCCAATGTCGCGCCCGCACAGAGAGTAGTCCACGTCGACCTCACCCACGTGAGTAGGCTTGGCCCATGGACTGGAGCACGTACATCGCCGCGATCGGCGCGGACGCGAAACGGCTTCACGACATCGCCCGGGAGAACCCCGAACTCGATCTAGAGACCTGTCCGGGCTGGACGATGCGCGATCTGGTTGCCCATCTGGGGCGTGTCCATCACCGCACAATCGACCTCGTGGCTGAGGAACTTACGGACCGTTTCCCGGAATCGGTGAGCGCTCCCGACAATGGTCTGGTCGCATGGGCATCTGCAACCGCTAAAGACATGTGTGCTGCGCTTGGCGCGGTTGATCCAGTGATGCCTCTCTACAGCTGGCATAAACCGGATCAGAGCGCGGGGTTTTGGATTCGGCGCATGGCCCAGGAAACGGCGATCCATCGTCTCGATGCGGAGATCGCAATCGATGAGGTGGCCCCTCTTGAGCCTGAGTTCGCAGCCGACTGCGTGTCTGAAGTGCTTGAGGTCATGTTGACCGGTTGTCCGCCCTGGGGAACGTGGATGCCATTCGACAAGGTTGTCTACCTGGCCTGCACGGATGTCGAGAGATCATGGATGGTCGAACTTGGTGCGTTTGAGGGGACGTCGCCCCGCTCGGGTAGTCACTACGAGGAGTTGCCCGCAATGGAGTTTGTCACCGACGTGGTTGATCCGGATGTTGTGATCACGGGGACGGCTCACCATCTGGCGAGCTGGATATGGGGACGGGGGGCCTTGTCTGATCTCACCGTCGACGGCGACCTCACCGTCGCGATGTTGTTTCGCAACACGGCGGCCGATGCCACATGATTGAGCCTTCGATCACGTCCGAGATA
>BDTL01000160.1 GCA_002898115.1 bacterium BMS3Bbin02
GGTCGATGATCCAAAGGACTGAGCTGACGACCATCACCTGTGTCGGGAATGCTCTGCGAAGAGCCATCGGGAGCGATACAGCAAACACCATGACCACCGCGAACACGATCCGTATCGTCGACAGACCGGCTGTCTCCGACCCGAACAAGATTTGTGCGGATGCTAGGACTGCGAGGCCGACAGCAAGCAGGGCGTCGGTCTTGAAGGTCTCTGTTCTGATGAGGTGCATGTCGTGATCGTACGACATCACGCCGGGAGTTCGCATCACACGTGACGATGATTGCGACATCGTCCTCAGGGATGAGGAGGACTGTGCTGAAGTGCACGGTCTTCAGGGACCGACAACGCACGTTCGTTCAACAGTGGTGGACGTGACGCCGTATGAGAGCGGCAGTTGTTGTTGACACGTTCCGTGCGTGTAGAAAAGCCGCGCATGCCCTTGCCCGGGGTCGACCCGGATTGCTGACAACCCCGCACGAGTGGTCGTCTGCGAGACGGACCCGGGTTATCAGGTGAGTCCATGGGTATGGGTGTCAGTGGGCGGAAGACGGGAATTCACCGTCACCCGGGCGGCCATCTGACAAACAGACACTTTCGCACCTTTGTTCGCCGTCTCCTATCGCTACGACACCAGGTGCCGACGGAAACTGTGAGCCTGGATTGTTCGCAAGTGTGGTGCGACGAGGACAGCAAGCGCGACGGGCAACCGGCTAGTGGAGCCGCACGCGGTCCGAGGGAAATACCCGGAAACGGACCAGTCGACCGGTACTATCGCGTCGCTGGAACTGCGAGATCTCGGGCGGATAGACCATGTCGGCGACATTTCGCCGCCGATTGGGGGGGGAGCTGTGCAGGTAAATAGAAATAGCTCGATTTAGGCGGTTTCGTCGATGATGTTCGTTCCGGTGGGTGTACACCGTCTGTGGCGCATACTCCTTGCTCTGGCACTCGTTGCCGGCGTACTGTTCGTGGCAAACGGCGGTCAGGTCGCTGAGGCGGCCGGAACACCCAACATCTCCCTTTCGAAGAGCATGCCTGGTGAGGCGCTTGCAGGAGATCCTGCGATCCCCGTAACGCTGAGCGCTACCAACCCGACCGGGACGGACGGCTTCAACCTCACGTTTACAGATGTCCTGCCGGCCGGGGTGAGTCTTGTGTCTTCGACTCCAGCACCAACCCAGACGCTCCTCAACACCCCTAACCCCGGCGAAACAACCCTGGTGTGGCGCAACGTTTCGGACCTACAGGCAGGTGTAACGGAGGCGATTTCCTACACGGTCACTCACGACGGAACTCTGGATGTCGGTGACTCGTTCACCAACCGGGCGAGTGCGTAC
Source organism: bacterium BMS3Bbin02 (assembly GCA_002898115.1). Classification (GTDB taxonomy): domain Bacteria; phylum Actinomycetota; class Acidimicrobiia; order Spongiisociales; family UBA5794; genus BMS3BBIN02. The sequence goes on from BDTL01000160.1 coordinate 1,338, forward strand.
GTGAACAGCGATCCTCGGATCGTCCCCAGCTACAACACAGGCACTGACACGGTAGACAACGCGACCGGCTTTGATACCAACATCAGTGCGACAACCAACCTGGTTCCGTTCCTGCTGACCAAGGTCGAACCGAACCCGGAAGCCGAGCTCTTGCGTGGCCTCCACGATCAGCAAACGGTGTACACCTTCGAGATTCAGAACAATTACCTCAACAACTCCAACACGTTCGCCATTGAGGACTGGATCCCTGCGGGCATGGAATTTCTCGCGTGCGGTCTCGATGACAACTCGACAACCGTCGGAAACGACCTTGCCGGCCCGATCAACCCTGGTAACGCACCGGGGCTCACTAACCCCTGTGTGAATCCGGACACCGTCGAGACGGTGGTTGTCGACCCGCCCGGCCCTCTTCCGCTGGCGACGTACACTCACGTCGTGTGGAGTTCCGCAACTCTGGCGACCACACTTACCCTGGGAGCAACAGCTCGATTCGACTACGTCGCGGCGATCCCGATGCGTGAGAACACCACGACCTGGGACGGCGTCGGTGGCGAGCCGGCGACCACTGGTCCCCAAGGTTCCAACATCGATAACAACAATGGACCCCTCACCGAAGAGACTCTCACCGAGCAGGCCATGACGAACTACGCCGAGCTCACCGGGATCTACACCGGCGATGGCGGTACATACACGGACAGTGCCGAATTCACCGTGACCGCCGAGGACGTGTCGATCCACAAGTCCGTCGACCAGGGTGTCATCACTCAGGGGGCAGATAGTGTGTGGACTCTCCTCATCGAAACGAGTGAGTACACAACAACCGCGGCGAGCATCGTTGTTACCGACACGCTGCCCGATGGGTTGTGTCCACTCGGGGCTGGCAGCCCTGACGTCGAATGCCAGGCGGCTGGCTCGCCCTCCCAGCCCTACACCTCAGCGACGGAGAACACCGACGGGACCTGGACGATTGTGTGGAACGTCGCTGATATGGGCCCGAGCCAATCGACGACGATTACATTTCCAACCAGGACACGGGCGTTCTACCAGGAGGCATTTGCCGACGCCGACCCGGTGCTTGCCAGGGACTCCTGGCTGAACAGTGTTGACCTTGCAGCCACCGCCGACGGTCGTCCCGTGGAAGACGTGTCCTCGGCGGGACAGGAAGCTGGGGGAGTTACCATCCTCAAACAGGTCGCAACTCGACCAGCCAACGGTGTATGCGGTGACGGATCTGCCCTGACCTGGAACTCCCCGCCGACCGAACCGGTGTACAACGTCGGCGACCGGGTCTGCTGGAGTTTGACGGTGAACTATCCGGCCGGTCTCGATACCTTCGATTCCGACGTCCAGGACTACATCCCGCCCGGACATTCGTTCACCGGCTCCGATGGTTGGCAACTTGGTGCAGGGACATCCGCCCCTGCACCAAACGTGACGTTCGACGGCTCGGCGGCGGCGAGCGGAGTTCTGAGTTGGGCTATCGGAGATGGTGGCCTGTTTGTCGATGAGAGCGTGACCGTCGAGATCATCGTCTCGACCACAGTGACCGATGCCAACGCAACTGCTTCTGGGGAAATTGTTGAGAACCTCATGAAGTTCTCCTACGCCAACACGGTCGGGACTCCTTTCAACCTCCGGTCTCTCGCAAACATTCAGGTCATCGAACCGGAACTCGATCTGGTGAAGGGCGTGTACGAAGTTGTGCGAGGGGTGACGAGCGTCGAGGGACCGAACGTAGGCAATCCGGACGTCGATGGTGTGCTCATCATGCCGGGCGATGTTGTCACGTATCAGATCACGGTGACCAACAATGGCGATCTGGGCGCCGACAACGTCGAGGTGTGGGACAACCTCCCGGCCGAGTGGGCAACCTGTTCCACCCAGGTGACGAACATCACCAACGGCGGTGTATGTGATGATGCCAGCAACCGCATCGTCTGGGACGGCGTCAACGTGTTCAGCGTATCGGCGGGCGGTTCGCAGGTGCTGGCCTACGACGTCACGGTGCCTTCGGGCATCGCCCCACGCGAGACCATGGTCAATACGGCCGGCGTCCGCACCTACACCGGAGTCATCAACAACGGCACCGGCACGTTCATGTTCGTTCCGGCGAGCAACATCGACCCCGCAGCCCCGACAAGCAACACGACCGTCGCCGATGACACCTCGAACGTGTTCACCGGTACGCCGACACTCGGCAAGACCGCGGTCACCGCGATCACCGAAGCGGGAAACACCGGTCCTGGTGAGGCCACGATCGGCGAAGAAATCACCTACACCGCCACGGTTGTTATTCCTGAAGGTACTTCTGTGTATGGCCCCGCGGCGTTTACCGACAGTCTGGCGCCCGAGCTCGAGCTAGTGTCTGCGAGCTTTACGTTCGACGGCGTGCCACTGCTTGACCCCGCCTATCCGACAATAAGTGTCGACACCGCGACCGACATCGTCACTGTCACGTTCGCCGACCCCTACGACAACCCGGTCGGTACCGATGACACGCTGGTCGTGACCATCGTCGCTCGTGTCGCCGACGTCGCCTCGAACACACGTGGAACCTCGGTACAGAACAGCGCGAGCTTTGCGTGGGTTAACCAGGATGCGGTTGCTCAGACACCGATCACCGCATCGGTCTCGACCGGCATCGTTGAGCCGAACATCAGCCTGACGAAGAACGATGACGACGCCGACGGCATAGTTGTGGGGAACGACGTCGTGAACTTCACCCTCGGTGTCACCAACGGTTCGGCCGGTACAGTTTCGGTGGCGCACGACGTGGTTCTTGTGGACACGCTGCCCGAGGGCGTGACGCCAACGCTGCCGATCGCCGACGGCGGCGTGTGGGCACCAGACGGTGTCTCGGGGAACGGTGTTCTCGGAACGATCACATGGACGATTCTCTCAATCGACCCCTCAACCACGGTCAATCGGATCTACCAGGTGACGATCGATGACCCCGTCATCGTGAGTTCGACCTTCACAAACAACGCTGTGGTCGACGTCACATCGATGGCGGGTACACCGACCGGTGAGAGGACGTCAGGGACCGGCTACTCCGCGGCGGCGAACAACGTCTTGAACACACCGCTCGTATCAATCGCGAAATCAGTGACGCCGACGTCCGCCACGATCGGTGACATCGTCGAGTACACCGTCGACGTCACTATTCCTGCCGCGACCATCATGTTTGATGCGACCGTGCTTGACACCCTGCCGACAGGTTTGGAGTTTGATGGGATCACGGGGTCCTCATGTGCGAGCTCTGGTGGCGGTGGGTGCCTTGCGGATATCACCGTTACTCAAATCGGTACCGTCGGGTCCCAGACCGCAGCCTTCTTCCTCGGCGATATCTCGACGCCCGCCAGCAACGGCGAAGACCGCATTGTCACCATCACCTACGAAGCCCACCTCCTCGATTCAGGGGTTGCGGGCAACGCCCGGGTTAACAGTGCAAATGTCTACGGAAACCAGACGGATCAGATCGCTGGGACCCCCGGGACGCCACCCCTACCGGGAAGCTTTGACGTACAGGCAACGCCGGCTACCGCGACAGTGTTCATAGTGGAGCCCGTCCTGACGGTCGACAAGGACGTCAACGGCCAGGTCGGTGACACCGATAATCGTCGTGCCTTGCCGGGTGACACGCTCACTTACACGGTGACGGTTCGCAATACGGGGTCGTCTGATGCCAACGACATCACCGTCACCGACACTCCCGACCCCCGCTTTATACCGGTGTCCATCACCAGTGGTGCTGGTTACGTCGTTGACGATGCGGATCCGACCGACGGAACTCTCCAGTGGACGGTTGCGGGTCCGATCGCGGTCGGTGGCTCGTTGACGATCACGTACCAGGTGCAGGTGCCTCCAACATTCACCTCCAGCGATGAAAACGTCGGAGGGTTCGAGATGACGAACACGGCGGACATCCCCTCCTACTTCGGTGTACCCGCCATTGAGCGCGCCGCAAACCCGACGTTCACCTACCGCGACTACGACAACGTCACGCCGGATGTAGTCAACATTGAGCTCGACCTCGCTTCGATCGGGGACCGGGTCTGGTTCGACGTGAACGCAGACGGCGTGCAAGACGGTGGCGAACCCGGGCTCGTCGGCGTCGACATCACAGTCACGTATCTGGGTGCGAACGGTGTCGCGGGCGGCGGGGATGACGAGGTGTTCACCACAACCACCGGTGCGGACGGCATCTGGAGTGTTGCCGACCTGCCAGGTGGCAACTATTCGGTTTCGGTCGACACTGCCGACGTTCCGTTCGGCATGGTTGCGAGTTACGACCTTGACGACGGCACGACCTCGCCTGACGATCAGTGGACGGGTGCACTTGGGGAGAACGAGGACAAGACGGACGTCGACTTCGGGTACTCCGGGTCTGGTTCCCTTGGTGACACCATTTGGTTTGATCGCAACGGCGACGGTGTCCTGGATACCGATGAGTATGGCCTCGAAGGAATCGGTGTCACTGTCACATGGTTCGGCCTGGACGGCGTCACGGGCGGTGGTGACGACATCAGCTACGTAACTGCGACCGGTGCGACCGGGGGATACCTCATTCCTAACCTGCCACAGGGCGACTACACCGTGCTTGTTGACTCCGGGACACTCCCAACCGGGATGCAGCCGACGTTCGATGATGACGGTATCGGCACACCGCATGCGACCGGTCTGACTCTTGCTTCCGGGGAGAACAACCTCGTCCAAGATTTCGGGTACAACGGTACCGGCTCAATCGGCGACTTCGTTTGGTTTGATACCAACGGCGACGGAGTGCAGGATGCCGGTGAGAGCGGTATTCCCGGTGCGACGGTGCAACTGACGTGGCCCGGCGAGGATGGGGTGCTCGGCGGAGGTGATGACGAGGTCTTTGTCATGGACACCGACGGCACCGGCGCATATCTGTTCGACGGCCTCCCACCGGGCGACTACCAGGTCGACATCATTGGAGGACTGCCTGCCCTTGCAATCAACACGTTCGATGAGGACGGTGGACTCGATTCTTCGGCTGTCGTCAACCTGGCGAACGGAGAGATCCATCTCACGACCGACTTCGGCTATCGAGGCGATGCGTCGATCGGTGACATGATTTGGTGGGACGTGAACGGCGACGGTGTTGTCGATGTGGGCGAACCGGGCCTTCCGGGCGTCGAAGTTACCCTCACCTTTGGTGGTGTCGACGGAGTTCTTGGGACTGCCGACGACATCACTGCAATGACGACGTCCGATGCGAGCGGTGTCTACACCTTCCCCAGCCTTGCGGAAGGTGACTACCGCATGGACGTCACCGCGGGCGTGCCGAGCGGCATGGTCCCGACGTACGACGAGGACGGTGGCAATGACGGAACCTCGCTGGTATCCGCGCTCACGACCGGCGAGATTCACCTGACCGCGGACTTTGGGTACAACGGTACGGGTTCCATCGGTGATGTGGTCTGGCTCGATCTCAACGCGGACAGCGTCGAGGATGCTGGCGAGCCCGGCCTTTCGGGCGTAGACCTCACGCTGACCTGGTTCGGTGGCGATGGAGTCCTCGGCAGTGGCGATGACGTCGTGTTCGCCGATACCACCGATGCAACCGGCAACTACCTGTTCCCGAACCTGCCCGCAGGCGAGTACACGGTGGTGGTTGACCCCGCAACGCTTCCATCCGGGGTGAACCAAACTTTTGACGCCGACGGCATAGGAACCCCCGACTCCTCGGCACTCACGCTGGCAGCGGGGGAGGACAACCTTGATCAGGACTTCGGGTACAGCGGCGGGGCATCCGTGGGTGACACGATCTGGTGGGACCTCGACGGCGACAGTTCTCAGCAATCCGGTGAGCCTGCACTCGCCGGTATTGACGTGACACTCACCTTTGCCGGTGTTGACGGGGTGTTCGGCAACGGTGATGACGCGGTGTATACGACAACTACCGACGCCGCGGGCACGTATCTGTTCACCGAGCTACCACCCGGCAGCTTCCGGGTTGTTGTCGATGAAGGCGACCTTCCTCCAGGGATGACACAAACCGCAGACCCCGACGGCGGAGCGGACGGTCAGTCAACGCTGAGCCTTGTTTACGGTGAAGCTGACCTCGCTCAGGACTTTGGCTATCGGGGAATTGGCTCCATTGGTGACTTTGTTTGGTACGACGTGAACGGCGACGGTGTCCAGGACTCGGACGAACCGGGTGTCGCAGGGGCTGACGTTACGGTCACGTACTTCGGTCCCGACGGGGTGCTGGGCGGCGGAGATGATGTGGCGATTGCAGTTATGACCGACAGCACAGGCAACTACACCGTGCCAGGCCTACCGGCCGGTGGGTACGAGGTTGCTCTCGACACCGTCACGCTCCCAACTGGATTTACGGCTTCATCCGACATCGACGGGGGTGATGCGGCGGAATCGACCGTCATCCTCGGTGCGTCGCAGGTTCGCACCGATGTGGACTTTGCCGTTGTTGGCGACGCCTCCCTGAGTGGCACGGTGTGGAACGATGTCAATGGTGACGGCGTCATGGATTCCGGTGAAGCCGGCATCCCGGGCGTCTCGGTTGTTGTGACCTGGGACGGTCCTGATGGGCCGGTCGTGATCGTCATGGTTTCCGGCGCCGACGGATCGTGGAACCTGCCGAACCTGCCATCCGGTGACTACACCGTCGAACTTGATGAATCGACCGTCCCCGCGGACATGTCGCCCACGACGCCGATCGACGCGGCGGTGACATTGCCGATCGGGGGTAGCGCGGTGGTCGATATCGGTCTTGCCGAGGTTGTCACACTTGGTAGCACGGTGTGGATCGATCTCAACGGCGATGGCGTGCCGGATGCCGACGAGGACGGCATCCCGGGCGTCAGCATTAGCCTTCTAGACACTGACGGCAACGTTGCTGCAACCGTTGTCACCGATATCGACGGGAACTACCTGTTTACGGATCTTGTGCCGGGCACCTACGTTGTACAGATAGACGCTGACACGATTCCGGACGAATTGCTGCCTACCTTCGACCGTGACGGGAGTCCGGACTTGACCACCACGGTCACTCTGGTTGGCGGCGACTCGATACTCGACGCCAACTTCGGATTCCAGGTCGGCTTGCCGTACACCGGCTTCAACATCGAACAATTCCTCCTGCTTGCCTTGCTGGCGATCTTGTTCGGTATGTCGCTGGTGGTGCTCTCCAGACGTCAACACCGCGTCGTCCCTGCCTCGGTTTCCGTAGCCGGTTCACCGGCGACGTTCTCACTCGACTCGTAGCGACCGCCGCGACTTTAACCCGCCGCAAACGCACCCGCGGGGAGAAGCGTGCCGTGGAATCCGACGACTGCACCACCTTTGGTGAAGGTGATCGTGAGGCGGGGCGTTTCGGTGGGTTCGTGCGGGAGTTCCAGTAACACCTGTCCGTCGGACGTCGTCGCAGTAACGCTCCAGTCGCCCGAGGCGTAGGTCACTTCCGCCTCGTCACCAATGACGGCGAATGAGAACTCAGCGGTCCACTGTCCGGTGGCATTTCCGACGTTGGCCGTGAGGTACCACTCCTGCGCGGTGTCGAACGTCGAGGCGTAGGTGATGCCGATGATTGGGTTACCCGATCCGTTCCAGCCGAAGACTCCGACACGGACATCCACGGTGAGGGACCCATCGGTGATGGTGAACGTTTCGGCGTCCGTGCTCTCGGTGACCGATAGCACGGTGGGGGAGCCGAGTCTGAGTACGTCCTTCGCAAACGACGTCACGATATCGAGGGCGTCCGGCAGCTCCCCGACGGACGCGATCAGTTGTTCCCTTGCGGTGGGTCCGAGGTCCGGATAGAGAGCGGTGTCTGCGGCCGGTTCTGTCTCTAGAAGTTCGACCCACTGCACCGCGGCGGGTGTGTCGAAGAGCAATTCACCAATCCCATCGGTCGTGTAGGCGTACACACCGGGTGTCGCGAGTTCGGTGGCGCATGGTCCGTTGAATCGCCAGATGAGTGCTCGGTCCCCCATCCATCCCAGCGCTACGGATTCGCCATCGGGAAAGGAATCATCCCACCACGAGGTCCCATCGAACCGATACGTGGTGCCGTCGGCCACGAAGACTGCAAGGCGCGTTTCACATTCCGCACTGAACTGGGCGAGCGCGATTCCGCGCCGACCGGGCTGCGGGAAAACGCGAAGGAACCTCCCTGAACGGTAGGCGCCCGCGAGTTCATCGGGCGGCGGGGGGAGCTCGGCGACGAGTTGTCGCGTGCCGTCAGGCAGGAGGACCTCCACGGTCGGTCCGCGCTCGCTGCCCTCATCGATCGAGGTGCAGAGCAGGCGGAGTTGGCCGCCACCCGGAGAGTCGTCGACGAGGCATCCCTCGGGAATAGTTCTTCGGTCCTCTTGGGCGCTCTTGGTGACGTCGACGAGTCGTTTCGAGAGATCCTGTGGTGCAGGTGGTGGCCCGGGGACGTGACCGAGTGCTCGTCCGTTGTTGTCGACGATGACGAGACCGTCAACGAACCAAAGTTGAAACGAGTATCGCGGGAGCTCGAAGAGGACAACGCTATCCCACACCGGCCCGACATCGAAGTCCGCCGGTATCCCAGCGTCTGACAAGCCATCGGTTGACAGCGACACAGGCGGGACGGTTGCCGCCGTGGCGGGTGTGGCTGACGGTCGGGTCGTGGTCGCGGGAGCTAAGGACGTGAACGGAGTCGGAGCTGTCGCGGCTGGATCGGAGTTCGCCGCCGTGCAACCGGCAAGGCCGATGACGAACCCTACGAGCACGAGAATACGTCCCATGTTAGAAGTCTCCGCCCTCAGAACTCGCGTGTCAATCCGTAGTTTGTGTCATTTTGCGCCAAGCCGGGTGATGCGGGTGGACCTCATGTTCGGGAAGCTGACACACAATCGGTCCGATGCCACGAACCGCCGCCGGGTGCTTCAAGTTGGCGTTTCGCCTCTTGTGCACGGAAGAAGTACCGAACTGCCCGCCCCGAGCGGGGACGTTGGGACGGACAGTTCGCTTACAGGTCCAGCCCGTTAGGAAGCCGGAACCGTGATCGGGGTCATGTCAGATGGCTTCGAGAACGTCGTAACCGACGTTCCGATGGCACCATCCTCATCAACCGTGTAGGACGCCTCAACAAGCGTGCCGTTGGTCACCACGAGCTGCACCTCGATGGGATCTCCGGTGAGCCCAAGTGTTTCAGCGGCGAACACGCCACGAAGGCGCACCGTGCTCGCATCGGCACTGACAATCTCCAAACTGTCGGGTGCCGCGAGGACCGCCAACGGGTTGTCGGTCGGCGGGGTTCCGTCAAGTGCCTCCCACTCACCGTCGGGGAGTCGAGCCCACTGGCCCGCGGCCGTGATGAGGTATTCGACCTCGCCGGATCCTGATCGGATGAGGAGCTGGGAATCACCGCCGATCCAGCGACCTGAAACCACGGACGCCTCCTGGTCGTTGACGGTGGCGGTACCCGTGAACTCGTAACCGTCTGCGTAGGCGGCGAGAGCCTCAGAGAGGACCGTGGCGGGGTTTAACGAGTTGGCAGGGTCTGGCGAGTCAGTGGGTACGGCTGCCGGCGCAGCGGTTGCCGTTGTCGTAACCTCGGGCGCCGCCGGTGCGACGGTCGTCGTCGCGTCCTCGGTTGCGGAGCTGCACGCTGCAATCAGCAGCGACAACACGATGGCGGCCCCGAGGGGCCGCCACCATGAGTCGCGTGGTGCGCTAGTCGTCATCGCCGTCGTCATCGTCATCGTCGTCGTCATCGTCGCCACCACCGGAGTTGCCGTTGTGATCGCCGTCGTCGTCATCGTCGTCGCCACCGGAGTTGCCGTTGTGGTCGTCGTCGTCATCGTCGTCGCCACCGGAGTTGCCGTTGTGGTCGCCGTCGTTATCGTCGTCGTCGCCACCGGAGTTGCCGTTGTGG
>BDTL01000161.1 GCA_002898115.1 bacterium BMS3Bbin02
GCGGGGGCTCTCGTAGCTGTTGGGTACCCCGGGACACCGAGTACTGGGATCCTGGAATCGCTCGCCGACCGTACCGATATCGACGTTCGCTGGTCACCGAACGAAAAGGTCGCCCTCGATGTCGCTCTCGGCGCCTCCCTCGGTGGCGTCAGGGCGCTCGCGACAATGAAACATGTCGGTCTTAACGTTGCCGCAGACACGTTCATGACAATGGCATACACGGGGGTCGGGGCAGGTCTCGTCATCGCATGTGCCGACGATCCTGGAATGCACAGCTCGCAGAACGAGCAGGACACTCGAGCATATGCGCGGATGGGCGGAGTGCCGCTCCTGGAACCCAGCGACAGCTCCGAAGCGAAGGAGTTCACTGCCCTGGCGTTCGACATATCAGAACAGTTCGATACACCGGTCCTGGTTCGCACCACAACCCGGGTGTCGCACAACCGCGGCGTGGTGAAGTTGGGTCCTCGCGCCGACAAACCAGTCACGGGCTTTAAGCGCAATCCAACGAAGTACGTCATGATTCCCGGTCACGCCCGGGCCCGGCGACCTGTCTTCCTGGACCGTCTCAAGCGCCTCAGCGAGTATGCCGAAACAAGTCCGCTCACCGTCGAACTCGACGGGACCAGCGACTTTGGTGTCATCACGTCCGGTATCTCCCACCACTACGTCCGCGAAGTTCTTCCCGACGCTCGAATCCTCAAACTTGGCATGAGCTACCCGCTCCCCATAGAGCGAATCCGGGAATTCGCCGCCACAGTCGACCGGCTCTTCGTGGTCGAAGAACTTGACCCCCATGTGGAAAATGATCTCCACGCCGCTGACATCATGGTCGAGGGCAAGGCGTTCTTCCCTCAGATAGGCGAGCTCAGCCCGGACGCCGTCCGGCGAGGATTCGCCAAGGCAGGGATTCTACCGACGCAGATCTCGATCGAGCCGGCACCGCCGACGGTCGCAAGACCGCCGCTGATGTGTCCCGGCTGTCCGCACACACCACCGTTCCTGGTCCTCAAACGGATCGGTGCGGTCGTTACCGGGGACATCGGCTGTTACACGCTCGCAGCGCTGCAGCCACTTGCAGCCATGGACACGTGTGTGGCAATGGGGAGCAGCATCGGAATGGCGATCGGCCTCGCCGCCTCCGGAGGCGCCGACGGTCCGGTCGTAGCGACTATTGGCGATTCGACGTTCATTCACGGCGGTATCGCCGCCCTCGCTGACGCGGTGTACAGCCAGGCCAACATCACGGTGCTTATTCTCGACAATGGGACCACGGCCATGACAGGTGGCCAGGAGCACCCCGGAACGGGGCTAACTCTTCAGGGATCCGATACGACCCCGATCGACTTTGTGGCGCTGTGCAAGGCGCTCGGGGTTCGCGACGTCCGGGTTATCGACCCCTACGATGTCGCCGCAACGTACGCCGCTCTTGAAGGTGCTGCCGCCCACGTTGGTCCGTCGGTCGTGATTACGAATCGCCCATGTGTCGAGGCGCCGATGAAGATTCGGGACCTGCCGTACGAGGTCATTGCTGACGCGTGTACGGCGTGCCAGGCCTGCATGACCGCAGGCTGCCCATCAATCATCTGGTCCGACGAGACCTTCGAGGGCAGACGCAAGGTGTACATCGACACCGACACATGTACCGGTTGCACGCTATGCGCCCAGTTATGCCCCCCGCTCGCAATTGTGCCCGTCACCAAGAACAAGGAGTCCGCCAATGCCTGAACCATCACGCGGTCTGCTGCTGGCGGGAGTTGGGGGCCAGGGTGTGATCCTGGCGAGCATGATCGTTGCCGATGCCCTCGTACGAGCCGGGTATGACGTGAAACAAAGCGAAGTCCACGGTATGGCTCAGCGCGGCGGCTCCGTGTTTAGCCACATCCGTTGGGGATCGAACGTCGACAGCCCCCTCGTGCCGACCGGAAGCGCCGAGGTCCTGGCAGCATTCGAGTGGGCTGAAGCGATCCGGTGGGTTGAATATGTCCGAGACGGTGGTGCCGTCGTAGCGGACATTCGTACGATTGTTCCGCCGGGTTCGTGCACTGATACACGATCCTGGGTTACGCGGTATCCCACCATAGATACCGGCCTCTTCACGGGTCGCCATCTGAAGACCCGGCTCATAGATGCTTCGGCAACTGCGGCGGACCTCGGCAACGCGAGAGCTGCCAACAGCGTGATCCTCGGCTCGGTGGCCGCCTTTCTCGACATCGATGATGTCCACTGGGAGGCCGCCATTGCGAGTCTCGTTCCCCAGGGCACCGTCGAAGTCAACCTCGCGGCCTTTCGTGCGGGACGTACCGTGTCGGATGCGGCGATTCCCCAAGCGGTCCCGGATCCCGAGGGGTTCTCAGGACCGCATCAGATCGAGATCAGGCACGACTGGTGCAAGGGTTGCGACATCTGCTCACGATTCTGCCCCGAGTTCTGCCTGGATGTAGATATCGATGGGAAGCTCGTGGTGGTGAACTCGGATGCGTGCACAGGGTGCCGACTGTGTGAGATCCTCTGCCCCGACTTTGCCATCACGATTCGCCCACCGTTGGAACCCGCAGTAGCTGCAGGTTCGGCCGAGGCACTCAGGAGCGATACATGAGCGCAGCACAACTACTCCAGGGAAACGAAGCGTGCGTCAAAGGTGCGCTGGCGGCGGGCTGCAGTTTCTACGGTGGATACCCGATCACCCCTTCGTCCGAGATTGCCGAACAGATGGTTCGGTTACTCCCGAAACACGGTGGCGTTTTCATCCAGATGGAAGACGAAATCGCGTCGCTTGCGTCAGTCATCGGAGCGTCGCTCGCAGGATCCAAGGCAATGACAGCCACGAGCGGACCCGGATTCTCGCTCATGCAGGAACATATCGGCTACGCCACGATGACCGAAGTCCCATGCGTAATCGTCAACGTCATGCGCGGCGGACCGAGCACAGGGTTGCCGACGTCGCCCTCCCAGGGTGACGTCATGCAGGCCCGTTGGGGTACTCACGGCGACCACCCCGCAATTGTGCTGGCACCCGCGTCGGTGGGAGAAGTTTTTGACCTGACGGTCAAGGCTTTCAACCTCGCAGAACGGTTCCGGACACCAGTGATACTCCTGTACGACGAGGTTATCGGCCACACCCGCGAAAGCGTGGTCTTGCCGGAATCGGTCGATGTGATTGACCGGACCCAACCAACCGTCGAACCCGCTGACTTCTGGCCAAAAGATGCGGCCCCCGCGGGTGTGCCGCCGATGCCCGCCTTTGGAGACGGCTACCGCTTCCATGTCACGGGGTTGATCCACGATCACCGCGGCTTCCCAACGACGGACGGCGACATCGCGGAGGCCCTCATTACCCGCCTCCACGACAAGATCGAAGAGAACCTCGATGAGGTCACCGACGTGGAAACGTTCATGATGGACGACGCAGAACTTGCCATTTTCGCGTACGGCATCGTTGGCCGATCGGCACACGAAGCAGTACTACGGGCACGGGAGGCCGGCATCAAGGCCGGTTTGGTCAGGCCGCTCACTATCTGGCCGTTCCCGGCAGCCGAGGTCGCCGCGGCGGCACGCCAGGTCGATACGATGATTGTTGCGGAGATGAACCTCGGTCAGCTCATCGGGGAGGTCGAACGGGTGGCAGCCGGAGAGACGAAGATAGTGAGCTACCTCCGCGTCGATGGCGAGCCGATTACGCCGACCGTGCTTCTTGATCTCTGTGTATCAGGTGGAGGAGGATCCTCATGAGTGATGTAAAGACCTACCTTCGCGAGTGGGCAATGCCGCATGTGCTATGCCCCGGATGTGCGCACGGCATCGTTCTCAGATCTTTTCTGGAATCGGTGGACCAATTGCAGCTCGACCGGGACAAAGTGGCGATGGTCGCCGGAATCGGGTGCAGCAGCCGCCTGATCGGCTATGTGGATTTCTGCACCCTCCATGGAACCCATGGAAGGGCACCGGCCTTCGCCACGGGTCTCAAACTCGCACGCCCGGAGTTGAACGTCGTGGTAGTGACCGGCGACGGAGACGCTCTCGCCATCGGTGGCAACCACCTCATCCATGCCGCGCGGAGAAACATCGATATGACCGTTCTCATGCTCAACAACGCGATCTACGGGATGACGGGCGGCCAGGCCGCTCCGACAACACCTGAAGGTGCAGTGGCATCCACAACACCTCGTGGCAACACAGAGCCGAACTTTGATGCATGCAAGCTTCTCATCGGCGCCGGTGCATCGCATGTTGCTCGGGTGCTTGCCGTAAACCCCCTTGAGATGACAAAGATCATGGCGGACGCGATGACCCATCCGGGATTCTCGTTCATCGAGGTCATCAGCGACTGCCCCGAGTACTTTGGCCGCTACAACAAGGTTGGTGGCGGGGCTGAAATGCTGTCATGGATGGCAGTTCGTGACGAAGGAATAACAATCCCACTGGCAAGCAAAAAGTTCGTCAAGACTCTTCCGCCCTCGACGCCGCTGCCAGGTATGCAAACAGGTGTCCTCCATCGAGAGATTCGCCCGGTGTACTCGGGTGTCAGAGGAGGTCAGTGATCGTGAGTCGTAACGAGATCCGAATCGCGGGCGCAGGTGGTCAGGGGGTTGTCACAGCCGGTCGCATCCTTGCGGAGGCGGCAATCCTGTCCGGCAGCCACGCAACACACAGCCAGGTCTACGGACCGCAATCTCGAGGTGGCGCAAGTCGGTCCGACATCGTGATCGCAACAGAACCGATCGCGTTCCCTCTTGCCGACAGCATTGACTTGTTGTTCATCCTGAGCTCGGATGCCTTCGCCAAATACGAACCCGAGTTAGGCCCGAACGGACATCTTCTCGTCGACACCCGATGTGCCCCGGAGTCTCTCAACGGCAGTGCGACCCAATACCCCGTCGTCGACACTGCGAGAGCCGTGTCCGGGGGGCAACTCGTGACAGGAGTCGTAGCGCTCGGCGTGCTGCAGGCGCACACACAATGTGTTGAGGCAGAGGCCCTCCGCCAGGCGGTTGCCGCACGCGTCCCGGTCCAGCACACCAAGATGAACCTTGAGGCTCTCAGTGCAGGAATGGGGTTGGTCGGCGGCGAATCCTCATGACGGTGGCAGCGTCGACCCGGGCACGCATCCGTACTGAGGCAGCATCCCTCTTCAGCACGCAGGGTTTCAATGGAACCAGCATGGCCGAACTGGCCGCTGCGGTCGGGATTACCAAATCAAGCCTGTATCACCACTTCCCCTCAAAACAGGCACTACTCTCTGAAATCATCGAGCAGACAGTGAGTCGCGTCACCCCGCGCGTCCAGGAGGTCGCCGACATGGACCTCCCCGCGAGCGACCGTCTCGCACGTGCGGTCACCCTCCACACGATCGAAGCAATCCGCGACCGGGAAGCCATTGCATGTTTCATCGAAGAGGGGCGCTACCTTTCACCCGATTTCATGGCGGTCCACGTGGCGAACCGGGATCAATATGAGCAGGTGTTCCAGGAGATTTTCAGCCACGGCATCGAGTCGGGCGAGTTCATCCGGCAGGACGTGGGCATTGCCGTGAAGGCGATCCTGGGAATGTGCAACTCTGTGGTCCGTTGGTACCGCCCGGATGGGCACCAGACGCCCGAGAAGATTGCAGCCCAATTTGCCCACCTTGCCGTGCATGGCGCAACCGCATCTCGTGAGATGATCTTCTCCGATCGAGGATACGTACGATGAGCGGCGCCCTCGAAGGCATAACAGTGCTCGACCTGTCCCAGGGCGCCGCGGGGCCCACATGTGCGATGTACCTGGGCGACATGGACGCCAACATTCTCAAAGTCGAGCCCCCCGGCGGCGAATGGGGTCGCAGGTTAGGTCCGCCGTTTGTCGAAGGCGTCGCGGCTGCTTTCCTCGGGATGAACCGCAACAAGCGCAGCATCGTTATCGATCTCAAGGAGCGGGGAGGAGCCGAAGTCGTCTTGCGCCTCGCAGAACGCTCCGACGTCGCCCTGGAGAGCTTTCGCCCCGGTGTCGCGGACCGCCTTGGCATCGGATACAAGGCCATGAGCGCCCGCAACCCCCGGCTCATCTATGCAGCAATCTCCGCGTTCGGGCAAACCGGACCGTGGCGCGACCGCCCCGGTGTTGACGGTGTTGCCCAGGCCATGGGGGGCATCATGAGTGTCACCGGCACCGCAGATGGACCGCCGGTAAAGGTCGGCGTTCCCGCAGCGGATATGGCAGGTGGGGTCTACGCATCCCAGGCCATCCTTGCTGCGCTTTTTGCACGAGAACGTACCGGCCGTGGCCAGCGCGTCGATGTGTCGCTCCTCGACGCTCTTCTGGCATTCCAGGTCGTACCACTTTCCATGTTTCTTGCCAGCGGGGTTTCCCCTCAACGCCTCGGAAGCGCCGCCCCATACGCTGCCCCGAATGAGGCGTTTGCTACCCGGGACGGCCACGTGATGGTGGCTGCGTATACCGCCAAGCGATGGCCTGCCCTGTGTGCCGCTCTGGAACGCCCCGAACTCGCTATCGACCCCCGTTTCGATACGAATGACAAACGAGTCCGGGGGCGCAGCGAGCTCCGTGACGTCCTGGAACCGCTGTTCCGCACCAGAACGACCGCCGCATGGATCAGTCGCCTCGACGATGTGGATGTCCTGTGCGGACCAATCCTGTCCTACCCGGAGCTTGTTGCCGAGGAACACGTCGCAATGGGAGATTCGCTGGTGACCGTGCAACACCCCGGCTTTGGGGAGATACGAGGTCCGGTGCTTCCGGGTCGCCTCTCCGACACGGCAGGTGACTTCACCGGACCTCCGCCGCCCGTCCCGGGGGAACACTCAGGCGCGATCCTGGCCGAGAACGGGTTTGATGAAGATGAAATCGAACGGTTGATACTCGACGGCGTCGTTGCCACAGCGGCCGTACGCCGGCAGTGAAAAGGAGACAACATGACCGACACCGCCGATACCAACCCGGAGGAGCAGCCCGTCTTGTACGAACGGGTCGATGCTGTTGGAGTCCTGACGCTCAACCGTCCGAAGGCTCTCAACTCGATGACGGTACCGATGTTGGAGAAGATCGGCGAGATTCTCGACGACATCGAATCTGACACCGGAACCAGGGTTCTCGTGGTAACCGGTTCCGGAGAAAAGGCATTCTGTGTCGGCGCCGACCTCAAAAGTCGCGGCAAGGAGTTCGAACCCGGCCTCATCCACGACCCTCTCGGTCTGCTCGTTCGTAGTGTCTTCGGACGGCTGGAAAACCTCCACATCCCTGTCATCATCGCCATCCGGGGTTACGCCCTCGGTGGAGGCCTCGAGTTTGCCCTGGCCGGGGATATTCGGGTCGCCGCACAGGGCGCCAGACTGGGCTTCCCTGAGGCAAAGGTGGGAAGTCTGCCCGGAGCGGGCGGGACCCAGCGATCCACCCGCCTCATCGGTCCCGGTTTCACGAAAGAACTCATGTTCACCGCCGATCACATCAGCGCCGACAGGGCATTGGCCATGGGACTCGTCAACAGAGTTGTGCCCGACGACGATCTGATGCAAGAAACAATGGCGTTGGCGGAGCGCATTGCCGGGCGCGCCCCCCTGTCTCATGACCGCGTCAAGGCGCTGGTTAATCGCGCCACCGAAACCGATCTCGAAACCGGACTTGAGCTCGAATCAACCAGCCATGCGGTGCTGCGCGCAAGCGAGGACCGCACTGAGGGCATACAGGCCTTCGTCGAAAAACGACCGCCCGAATTCCAGGGCCGATGAAAAACACACGGAGGTACCAAACGTGAATGTGAAAGACAGAGTCGCCATTGTTACCGGTTCTGGCCAGGGCATCGGCGAAGGTATCGCCCGAGTGCTCGCGGGCGCCGGTGCGAAGGTCGTGGTCAACGACCTTCTCCCCGAACGGGTTGACGAAGTCGTTGCGGACTTCAAGGCTCACGGCTACGACGCGACCGGCCTCGCCGCCAACGTGGCCTTGGCAAACGAGGCAGAGAACCTCGTCGCAACCGCGATGGACACCTACGGCCGGGTGGACATCCTTGTGAACAACGTCGGTATGGCGCGCGACGGGTGGCTCGCCAAGATGAGCGAAGAGGACTGGGACACCGTCCTTACCGTGAACTTAAAGTCCCAGTTTCTTATGTGCCGCGCGGTTGCGAAACACATGATGGACCAGAACTATGGACGCATCATCAACATCTCTTCCAGGGCGTGGCTTGGTGGTCCCGGTCAGGCAAACTATGCAGCGTCTAAGGGAGCGGTCATCAGTCTCACCAGAACACTGGCGCTTGAAATGGCCCGCTACGGAATCACCGCCAACGCGATCGCTCCCGCACTCGTCGACACCCCACTGTTCCGAGGCCTCAAAGAGGACGTTCAGGAACGACTCATCAAAACCATCCCTGCGCGACGAATCGGTACGCCCGAGGACATCGGCAACGCGGCGTTGTTCCTGGCATCGGATGAATCGTCATACGTCACCGGCCAAACGCTGTACGTCTGCGGTGGCCGAAGCCTGGGTGCAGGTTGAGAGGGGCACGCACACCATGGGCATGACACACTCGGAGAAGATCCTCGCTGCGGCCTCAGGCAGACAAGAGGTCTCCGCAGGGGAGTTCGTTGTTGCCGATATCGATCTCGCTCTCCTGCACGATATCTTCGCCGCACAGGTTTTTGACCTGCTCCAGGAAGTCGGGGTCGATGGGGTGTTTGATCCAGACAAGACTGTCGTCGTCATCGATCACCTGGTGCCGGCCCCGTCTGCCGCCGCAGCTGCGGTCCACCAGAAGATTCGTAGCCATGTCGCCCGCCTCGGCATCAACGCCTTCTATGACGCAGGGGAAGGGATCTGCCACCAATTGCTCCCCGAGCAAGGACATGTCCGCCCCGGCATGCTGATCGTCGGCACCGATTCGCACACCACAACGCACGGCGCCCTTGGCGCCGGTGGGACGGGCATCGGCACATCGGACATGGTCTATGCCCTCGCTACGGGGCGCCTCTGGTTCAGGGTTCCCGAGACGATTCGTTTCGAGTTGACGGGAGACCTCCAACCGGGAGTTTCGTGGAAGGACGTCATTCTTTACCTCGGAGGTCGGTTCGGGTCCGATGCCGCACAGTATCGAGCGATGGAGTTCGGCGGGCCGGCTGTCAGGACCGCGGACATGTCGAGCCGGCTCACCGTGGCGAACATGGCGGTTGAGATGGGCGCCAAGTTTGGCCTCTTTGCCGCGGACGAGGTGACCGATGCATACCTCACGGAACATGGCGGAACCGGCGCCGCGGCCTTCGGGCCGGACCCGGATGCGCAGTATGTAGCCGTTCACGAAATCTCGTTGTCCGAGCTCCCCCCTCAGGTTGCGTTGCCGAACGAGGTGGATCGAGTCGGTTCAATCGAGGATGTGGAAGGTTTGGCTATCAACCAGGCGTTTATCGGCTCATGTACGAATGGCCGCATCGAGGACCTCCAGGCCGCCGCGGAGGTACTCTCGGGCAAGCATATCGCTCCGGGGGTGCGCCTCCTTGTCGTTCCCGCCTCTCGACAGATTCTCCAGGAGGCTCTCAAGACCGGCGTGCTGGCGACGCTCGTCGACGCCGGAGCATCGGTCCTCACCCCGGGCTGCGGACCGTGTTTCGGAGGCCATGGCGGCCTCCTCGGCCCCGGCGAACGCTGTATTGGCACCCACAATCGGAACTTCATCGGAAGAATGGGAAGCGCCGACGCTGAGATCTATCTCGGCTCACCGGCGACCGTTGCGGCATCGGCACTCCGCGGCCGCCTCACCGATCCAAGACAACTGGAGGCCGACAATGACTAACGATGTTCTCACCGGAAGGGTGTGGCGTTTCGATCATGACATCAGTACCGACCTCCTGTCTCCCGGAGCGTATGCGGTTGATCCCGTGGAGGTTCGAAAACAGCACGTCCTTGAGTCCGTGAATCCGGAGTTTGTCTCAGCCGTTTCTCCAGGCGACGTCCTCGTGGTGGGTCGAAACTTTGGGTGTGGCTCGAGCCGAGAGACCGCTGCTGAGAACCTCAAGGCGCTCGGGATCGCATGCGTTGTCGCTGAGTCGCTTGCCAGAATCTTCATGCGTAACGCCATTGCTCTCGGTCTTCCCGTCGTCGTGTGTCCCGGAGTCCACGACAGTTTCGCTGAGGGTGACACCATCGAGATTGACCTTGCGTCGGGTCGAATAGTCAACGTTGACAGTGGCGTTCAGCTTCAAGGCGACTCACTCCCCCGGGAGATGCGGGAGATCCTTGCGGCGGGTGGCATCCTCGCAGTCCTCAAAGAACAGGCAGGGGGCTGAGAGACCGCCGACAGTTACTCGACGCGCGCCCTAAGCTTACCGTATCGTCGGAAGTGCTTATGGCAGATGTAACAGCAGTTGACCACAAGGTCGAAGAACCGCTCACCGAGATGCTCAACGTCCTCGGTAGAACCGGCGACGCCATGGTGGCGATCAACGGGGAGATGCGGATCATTGCCTGGAACGACGCGGCCACGACACTCCTGGGGTACGACGCGGCCGACGTCCTCGGTCGCCCGTGCCACGAGATCCTCTGCTGGCGTGATCGGTGCGGCGACACTCTATGCGACGGACAATGCCCCGCCAGCGAACTCGGCGAGCCTGACGAGATGCTCGCAACCAAGCAGGTTCTCGGTATCTCCGCGACGGGTAAGACCCTGTGGCTGAGCGCATCGACAATCGTTCCGCCCATCGAGATGCGGGATCAATGCCGCCTCGTTCACCTGATTCGCGAGGTCGCACTCCCGCCGGAGTTGGAGCGTGTCATCGTCGAACGTCTCGACGGCTGGATCCCGGGAACGGCTGCGGACAACGGACACCTTGCGGTCCTCACTTCCAGAGAACGAGAAGTCCTCCAACTCCTCACCGAGGGTCTCGATGGTTCCGCTATTGCCAAGACATTGTTCCTATCCCAGGCAACCGTCCGCAACCACATCCAGCACATCCTCACCAAGCTCGACGTTCACAGCAGAGTCGAAGCCGTCGCATTCGCCCTCCGCCGCAGGTAGACCCCACCCGGCCCTCAACGGGTCCGAGCAACCATGACCGGAATATCGTTCGCACCGCCCTCGCGAGAATCCCATTGACACCCACAAACGCAGTGATACTGTCACATTATGGATCGTTCGCCGAGTCTTCGGAAACCGGCGACACTCATCCAAGCCGAGAGAATAGCTGCGTGTGAGCCGTACGAACATCCGCAGGTCCTCGCCGAACAAAACAATGCCGGGAATTGCTAGACCATGCGACATATTCGCCTTTCCACCGTTGCACTACCGCTCCTTCTGGTACTGGCCGGCTGTAGTATCGCTAGCGACACGGGGGACGCGGTAGCGACATCTCCCCTGGAGCAGCCGGACACCGTTCTTCTCCCAAACCCGGTGGCCGACGACCCCTCGGCCACGCCGACAGCGAGCGATGTCGCTCTGGTTCCGACGGTGCCCGGCCCGATCGTCGTACCATCCCTCATACGCAACGAAAACGGCACCGTCCGATCCGAGATGTACGACGGTCTCGCGGTGAGGTCGCTCAGCGACGCTCCGTACGGACCGTTACTCGGCGGCGGTACCATCGCCGCCTTCGAGTCCAGAACCGACCTTATTCGGGCCTCTCAAGCAGTGGTTGCCGTAGATATCACAGCTATCTCGAACCCGCGCTTCAACTCCGATGACGGTGGCTTCTGGGTTACCCCGGAGGGACAGGCCCGAGCTGTCATCCAGAACGTCACCGTACGAGTCGTCGAACGTTGGGGCGACGATCTCGGTCTGCCCGACGAGTTCACCTTCGTTGCTTTTGGTGGCGGTGTCGAAGTTGAACTCAGCGATGAGCAAGCCCGAGCGATTGAACTAGAAAAGGGCGGTAAGTATATCTTTAGCACGGCCCCGGATTTTGATCTCACGGTGGGGGATCGGGTGGTTCTCTTCCTTGCTCTCGATGGGCTGGGGTGGGAAGGTGGCCTCGCACCCGGGCTGGTCGTCGTCGGGGCCGGACAGGGTAAGTTCGATTTCGTCGGTGACTCAGTCGCTCCCGCAACCAGACCTGAGTGGGAGGTGAGCACATCGGATATCCGGGCTGAAATCGCACGAGATCTCGGCAAGAACCCGCCTGTACTGCAATCAACGAGTCCGCCCGCCGATACGAACGTCTACCGCCCGGAACCGGGCGACGCGACAGAAGACCTCGTCGACACGCCCGACCACACGCACGGCGAAGACTGACCGAGCAGCCGTCGCATACGCCCTCCGACGGAGGTATCGTCGCTAGGCGGGACGGATTGGAAGGTATTCGGGGTACCACATCTCGGCGTCGATCGTTGCTTCGAGATCATCAACCAGATCGGCGACACCCTCGGAAATCGCTTGTTGCGCCACGGCAAGGGCCACCGTGCGCGAGACCGTACGAACGTCTTCGATATCCGGATAGAGCTGACCGGCGGAAATCAAATCCGGAGCCGTAGCCCCGGCGAGCGCCTTCGCAGCCTCGAGGAACATCCCATCGGTCACCTCTCGTGCCCCGACCGATAGGATCCCCAGACCCATGCCCGGGAAAATGAAGACGTTGTTCGCCTGCCCGATCGTGTATACCCGACCTCCGTAGTCAACCGGTGCAAACGGGCTCCCCGTCGCGACCACAGCCCGGCCCTCCGTCCAGGCAATTGCGTTCGTAGGCGTGACCTCCGCGTAACTCGTGGGGTTCGATAGGGGCATGATGATCGGCCGTTCGCACCCCCTACCCATCTCCTCGATGACTTGCCTCGTGAACAGACCTGCCTGACCGCTCACACCGATGAGCACGGTTGGATGCACATTGGTAACGACATCAAGCAACGACGGCGGATCGTCGGCGATGGCCCATCCGGCGAGGTTGCCCGGGTCGGAGGCGAGGTTTGCCTTGATACCTTTGAGGTCCCGGCGACCGGATACGAGGAGCCCCCTGGAGTCGAGCACGAATATGCGCCTCCACGCATCCGCAGGGTCGATCCCGTCACCGATCATCGCATACGCGATCTGGTGCGCTATTCCGTACCCGGCCGACCCCGCTCCGGAAATAACGATCCGGTGCTCGTGTACCGGCAGCGGACTCGCCGCCATGATGCCGGCGACCACCATCGCCGCGGTGCCCTGAATGTCGTCGTTGAAAGAGGTGATGCGCTTGCGGTGGGTTTCGAGGTTGCGGAAACTCGTGACGTTCGCAAAATCTTCCCACTGGAGAAGCGCCCCCGGGTAAACCTCGAGGACCGCGTCAACGAACTCGTCTATCAGCTCCTCGTATTCGATTCCGCGCAACCTCGGTTCCCTGTATCCGAGATATAGCGGGTCGGCGAGCAGCTCTGAGTTGTTCGTGCCGACGTCTATGGAAATCGGTATGCAACGCTCGGGGTGAATACCGGCCGCCACCGTGTAGAGAGCCAGCTTCCCGATCGGGATTCCCATACCGCCGGCGCCCTGATCACCAATACCCAGAATACGTTCGTTGTCGGTCACAACTATCACCGGCGGTTGCATTGCGGGTCGCCCGCGGAGGATCTCCGTGATCCTGCCACGATCTCTCGGCGTGATGTACAGCCCATCGGCCCTGCGGTAGTTGTGGCTCCAATGCGAGCAGACCGCGGCGATCGTGGGTGTGTAAATAATCGGTACGGCTCCGGCGAGATCATCGAGTATGAATCTGTAGAACAGCGTCTCGTTGCGATCCAGAAGAGAATTCAGGTAGATATTCTTCCCGATCTGCGTCGTCTTTGTTTGGTACTGGTACCGAATCCGCTGAAGCTGTTCATCAATCGTGGACACGTGGTCAGGGAGCAGGCCGACGAGTCCGAGGACCTCGCGCTCAGAGCGGGTAAACGCATCTCCCTTGTTCAAGAAGGCATCGTGGAGGATTGCCTTCCCCGTGACGTCGACTGCCAGGTATCGGGCGCCGTCGGCGTGATCGGTGCGTAACCGAAACCTCATGACCTCACCTTTTCCACGACAATCGTGCGTACTGTTTCACACTCCGATAGTACGCCGTCGGGCGCCACTTCCGAATTCGCTAAGTCTACGAGATGGCCTTGCGGAACGCCCGCGTGGCGCCGGTCAGAGTCACCGCTCCCAACCCGAGAGTCACCACGATCGACTGTACGACGAGTGACCAGTCCCAACCGTCGTTGACGAGTGCGCGTTCGGCGTCGATGAGATAGGACAGCGGGTTGAATCGCGCCACCGTGTCAAGCCAATCGGGCAGCAGCGCCGTCGGCATGAAGCCGGTCGACAGAAACAGGATCGGAAACAGCAGGATGATTCCGATCACCATGGTGACCTCTGCGTTCTGAGTCCGCAACGCCACGATGTTCGACAGGCCTGCCCATGCCATCCCGAAGATCGAAGCAAGGAAGATCATGACCACCAGGCCGGCCAGGCCCGTCTCGTATCGGGCTCCCATGGCGAAGGCCGTGACGATTACTACGGCCGCCTGCGCGACGATCCGAACACCGTCGGACAGAATGCGACCCGTCATGATTGAGATGCGATGCACGGGGGCGATCAAGAACTTGTCGAGCATGCCGTCCTCGACGTCCGAGACAGTCCCTAGTCCGGATTGGAAAGCCGAGCTAAGCGCCGTCATAGCAATGATCGCGGGCACGAGAAACTGCAAATACGTGTCGTAGGGGAACCCGGGAAGGTTGGCGAGCGACGTGAAGATTTGGGAGAAAAGTATGAGAAACAGCAGTGGCTGGAATAGCGACATGAACAGAAGGATGGGCACCCGAACCGACTTCAACAGGTTCCTGCGGGTAATAATCATCGTCTCGGAAAACAGGCTCATCGGTGTCTCCGGTTCCGCGACATCCGACTCGGTGGTTTGACATCCTCTACCCTCAGCCGAGCACCCGTGTGTTTGAGGAATACCTGGTCGAGGCTCGGCTCGGCAAGTTCAAGTCGACCGAGCTGGACGCCGGTCGTGTCGATGGCCCGCACGATTTCGGCGATACGGCTACCGCCGTCCTCGAGATAGACGACAACAGAATCACCGAGTTTTTCTACGCCATTCGTATCGTGAAGTGCCCGCATCGCCGTCGCCATCACCTCGAGATCCTCAGCGGAGCTGTCTGTGGACGGCATCAGCGTCACCGAGTCGCCACCGATACCACGCTTGAGTTCGGTAGGCGAGCCCTCGACCACGATTCGGCCGTTGTCGATGATTGCGAGGTCATCAGCTAGCTCATCCGCTTCCTCAAGGTACTGGGTTGTCAGGAAGATCGTCATGCCGTCATCATTCAACTTGCGTAGATACGTCCACATGGCATTACGGTTCTGGGGATCAAGACCGGTCGTTGGTTCGTCAAGGAAGAGGACGTTCGGTCGATGGATGAGGGCCTGAGCAAGGTCAAGACGTTTCGCCATGCCCCCGGAGTACGTTCCCGCCCTGCGATCCGCGACCTCCGCAAGGCTGATGACTTCCAGAATCGCCTCGGCCTCCGTCGACGCGTCGACCTTCGACAGGCCGTGGAGACGACCCTGCAGAATCAGGTTCTCTCGACCAGTGAGATCCCGATCGATTCCTGTGGCCTGAGCAGCGTATCCCACACGGCTCCGGACACCGCGCGGGTCAGCCGAAACATCGACACCACCAACGATCGCGGTACCTGAAGTTTGCTCCGACAACGTCACCAGGATGCGGATCGTTGTCGTCTTGCCCGCACCGTTGGGGCCGAGGAAACCGAAGATCGTCCCCTCCTCAACGGCAAACGAAATGCCGTTGACTGCGCGGACATCTCCAAACGACTTGTAGAGATCTACTACTTCGATCAGCTTCATGGAGCGATGCTACCAAGCCCAGCGGCGGTTGCGCCGCGACATCCGAAGAAGGGCTACCGGGACGGTATCGTCACGTCATGTGTAGAAGTATCAAGACCCTACGGTCGCTGGACCCACCGGCGACACCGATAGATGTAGAAGCGGCGGCACGCCAGTTCGTCCGCAAGATCAGCGGGTACCGGGAGCCATCGAAGGTGAACGCCGTGGCGTTCGAACGAGCGATCGCGGATATCTCTGATGTCTCCCAGGCGCTCCTCGACAGACTTGTTGTCCGCGGCTAGTGAATCAGCGAGTCCCGGGGTGAAGCGGTTCAGTTCCGAGTCTGGAGCTCGCCAGTCTTGACTGACTCAGGGGTGTTGCCGAGGATCATCTGCTCGATCGTGGCGACGAGGAGCTCGTAACTGACACCACCGCTGATCTTTGCCTGAATAACACCCTGGCGGTCAATGAAGAAAGTCTCCGGAAGACCGATGACACCAAAGTCGAACGCCATGAGTGACCTGTCATCGAGCACATAGTGCGCACGATCACTTCGGCCGTACGTGTCAAGGAACCTTGACCCGGCGCCGGCATCGTCGTTAAAGAGCACCCCGACGAACGTGACACCAAGGTCCGAGAGCTCGTCTGCCGCCCGGACCAGGTCCGGTTGCTCAAGACGGCACGGTGGGCACCACGATGCCCAGAAGTTCAGGACGATGATGTCGCCGTCGTACTCAGTCAATGAGAGTTCCCCGGAACGTTCGAGGTAGGGCAGCGCCGTGGCGGGAACGGTCCGTCCGATCAGTGGCGATGCGCTGATGAGCTGATCCTGACCAAACTTGCTGGCAAACATTGCAAAGAAGACCACAGCGCCGACGAACAGGACCGAGACAACAATCCCCATCTTCCCTTGTCTGGGCTCTTCGGTTGGTTCGATGGTCGGGTCCGAGTCGGATCCGCCGGCAACATCGGGTTCGGTCATCCCGAGCCTCCATCAATTCGCTCGCGGGCCAGCGCGAGGGCTTCTTCGATCACAGTTCTGGTCTCGTCCGGCATCTCGGGAGCTCGCAGGGCTCGCTCAAACAGGGGAACCGCCCCGGCCGGATCGTTCAATCCCTCAAGGCGAACAAGGGCCAACCACACCTGAGCGGTCAAGTAGTCGGGGTTCACCTTCAGAGCCTCGTCGAGAAAGCTCGCAGCCGTATCCGGATTATCGGAAAGGAACGTCATCCAGCCGACGGTTGCAAGCGACTCGGCGTCCTTCTCGCGCTCCAGAATGTAGAGAAAATGCTCAAGCGCCTTCGAAAACTCCCCATCGTCAAAGTATCGACGGGCCAGCGCTCGGCGCATCGCAAGGACATCCGGGTTGTTGGCGACGATCACTTCCATCTCCTCGTTGGTGACGTCATCAAGGTTGATGGTCTGACCACTCAGCACATCACCCGCGACTCCCTCAACAGCGTTCGACTGAGGGTTGTTCAGACCGATCACCGCAACAATCCCGATCATGACAGAAACGACACCAATCCCGAATGCACCGGCTTTGATCCTCGACTCGACACTCGCCGGCGCCGTCGGGTTCGACTCCTTCTTGGAGAGGGCAGCACCCTCCAGCTCGTACACTTCTCGCAACTTCTCAGCGGTTTCGGCATCCAGTTCACCGTCGGCGACCTGACGCTCCAGATCCGCGAGGTCGACTCCAACTTGCTCTATGCGCTGTTCAACAACTCGACTGTCCACAGCAATGGGCGTACCACCGCGGCGCCGCCTATAGATGACGTAACTGCCGGCCAGGATCAGGATCGTCGGAACTCCCCACAACACCGGCGCCAGTCCGCTACGTTCGGGGTCAAGAATCGCCTGGTTCCCGTAAGTGCCTGCCCAGTATTGGTAGACCTCGTCGTCGGTCCAACCTTCGTCGACCTTGTCAGTAATGAACGCAACCCCGTCCTTAGCGACCTTGTTCGGAGCGTCTTTCAGACTCATGCCTCGACAAACCGGGCACACGAGGCGCGAACTCAACGTGTCGACACGTTCCGCTGCGGACAACGGAGTCGGTACCGGCCAGAGAGCAAGGACCATGAGGAGTATCGCGGCCAGAGGCAGCGCGATCCTAATAATCCTTCGGAGTTCACGCATCAATAGATACCTTTCGCCTGGCCCTGCGGCTCACCACCGAAAGGACACCGCCGAGACTCGTAACCCCTCCTCCAAACCATACCGTCCACATCAATGGGAAGACGAAGACGTCGACGATCGGATTCCCCGCACTCCCACTCGAGATCCGAACGTAGATGTCCTGGACGACCGTGGTGTACACCGATGGTGTGCCGATCGGGGTCAATGTGTTCTTGTACACGTTGGTACTAGGAGCAAGGCTCTTGATACGCGTTGTGCACGAAGCGTCCAGGATGCCCACATCAATACCACGGACAATCCGGTTGGGTTCCTGACGCTCAAACGGCCCATCGAGAACAATACAGTACCCGGCGACCGGTACGGGCTGACCGGGTGTCAGCTCAATGGTCGACTGTGAAGCGAGACCTGTCGTGGTTGCGATCCCGACTGCCATGATCGCAACACCCAGATGGGAAAGTTGGCCACCCCAGAATCCGGGTTCGCTCTTGGCAACACGCGCAAACGCCGCTCCCATGCCGACCCCGGTTTTGCTGACCTGGCGCATCCGTGTCCACATGAGCCGCACGATTGTCGCCGCTATGAAGAACGAGAGGATGATCGCCATGATGGTCGGAATGGAGCGGACACCGATTAATACGACCCAAGCACCAACAATCAGAGCCGCGGTAATAGGTGATCTCACTCGCCGCCACACGACCTTCGGATCGGCAATACGGTACGGCATGATCGGGCCGATACCTATCGCAAGCAGCAGGACAAGAACGATCGGAAGTGTGATCCGGTCGTAGTACGGACGTCCAACTGAGGCCCGGGTACCGTTTATTGCTTCCATCACACTCGGAGCGAGCGTGCCAAGAAGCACAGCAAGGCCCCACACGGTAAGTAGCAAGTTGTTAAGCAGGAACACACCTTCGCGACTGACCAGCGACTCGACCCGCGGGGCCTGGGCTACGAGATGTATCCGGAAGGCAAACAGTGCAAACGATCCGAGCACAATGAACGCTAGGAAAATAAGAATCGCCGGTCCGATACCGGACTGGCTGAACGCGTGGACAGAGAACACGACCCCCGACCGGGTGAGGAACGTGGCAAGAATTGTGAGCGAGAACGTGGAGATGACGAGCACTATGTTCCACGCCTGAAGCATGCCGCGACGCCGCTGGATCACCGATGAATGGATAAAGGCGGTGGCCGCAAGCCACGGGATGAGCGTGCCGTTCTCCACGGGATCCCATGCCCAGTAGCCACCCCACCCGAGCACCTCGTATGACCACCAGCCACCGAGAAACAGCCCGATCGTGAGAAACACCCAGGCGAGAACGCTCCAACGTCGCGTGCGTTCAAGCCACCCGTTGCCGCTTTCGCCTCGAAGTAGCGCCGAGATGGCGAACGCGAACGGTGCCGTCATTCCGACGAACCCGATGTACAGCGTCGGGGGGTGGATCGCCATGAGAATGTGGTTCTGCAATAGGGCGTTCGGTCCGACACCGTTGGCGGCAGCCTGCGACGCCGCCAGGGGAAACCAGCTACTGGCCTGGCAGCCGATTTCAGCGGCCACCGTGCAGACTCGGAAGGGATTCGCGACGGTCACCATCGTGGCAAACCAGAACAACCCGACGGCCCCGATGATCCCGAGAGCACCAGCGCCAAGACCGTCGTTCTCGCCAAGCGAGCGATAGACAAGCCACGCAAAGACTGCAACGAGCAAGCCCCACAACAACACGCTTCCCTCCAGAGCAGCCCAGCCGCTAGCCAGCAGGAAGAGAAACGGAGTCTCGGTCGCAGTGTTCGAGGCGATGTACTCGACGGAGAAGTCGTGCAGCACGATGCCAAGCTCGAGGAAAGCAAAAGCTACGATCCCGCCCCACAGGAACAACCTCAAAGGAAGCTGGAGTGCCTCTCGGGCACCCTCGCCGGTCATCACACGGCGTAGACCGGCGACGGTGAGCCAACCGGCGCCGACCGTTGCGACGAGAAGCGAAAGAAATCCGCCAAGTGCGATCATGCGTCGCCCTTAACCTTCTCGGCGTCATACACTTCGCCGTCCTCGGCGACATAGGTCTCGTCATGTTTCACGAGCATGGTGTCTGAACGGAACACCTCACCGTCCCAAGAACCTTCAAGCACGACGCCGATCCCTTCCTGAAAGAGTCCTTGAGGTGCACCGACGTGCACGACACCGATCGATTCTCGACCGTCGGTAACAGTGAACTCGACACCGGCATCGGTTGTGGTAACGCTTCCTTCAAGCACTTCGCCCCCGATTCGGAATCGCTCCTGCGCGATTTCACCCGATACGATATCTGTCGGTGTGTAGAAGTAGATAAGGCTGTCGGACAAAGTCATGAGCATCACGACAAGCACGCCAAGAATGGCACCGGCGGGGATCAAGAATCGGATATATCGCTTCACTAAATCTTCTTCCTTAGGCTTTTCGTTCTCCGTTGCAGCCACACGAAGTAGCCGCCAATGATCCCGTACCCAATAGCCGACGCCATGATGGAGTACCCCAAATCACTCATGAGACTCCACCAAGCTGCGGCACTTGCACGGCATCGCCTGCAACCGTCGCATCTGCGCTGACAGCAGCCGCGAACGCCGCCTCTTCCAGCACCGCGATCTGCATCCTCCGGCGGATAAGTGCCACCAGGACGAACTGCATGGCAACCATCACGGTCAGCAGCGCCACGGCCATATCCCCCTCAATTTTCGGATCGGCGGGACTGAGAATCGTTGCGCCCTGATGGAGGGCGTTCCACCACACCACCGAGAAGTGAGTAATCGGGACCATCGCCAGGGCAACCACGCCAAGAACCGCAGACCTGTTCGCCCTGGTCTCAACATCGGGGATCGCCCGACGGAGCGCCAGATACCCCAGATAGACAAAGAACAGGATCGCCGACATCGTCAGGCGTGCATCCCACACCCAGAAAGAGCCCCAAGTCGTCTGTCCCCAAATCATTCCGACAAGGATGACAACTCCGAACAACACGACACCCGCCTCGGCGGAAGCCGCTGCTAACCGATCGAAAGAAAGCCGACGAGTGATGACGTAGAGCAGCGACCCGAGCGCCGTTAACGCGAACGCCACGTATGCGGCAACGACAGCTCCGACATGGAGATAGATCATCCGTGTGAGCTCGCCCTGGATGACATCGGGCGGCGAGGTGAACGAGAGAATGATCCCGACAGTCAGGAGTCCCACGGCAAGCACGTCGACACCACGAAACACTCTCACTGTGGCCTGCGATTGGGTCATGGGTTCTCCTGGAGCGGTCGTGCGGCGAGGACACCGATGATGATCACAACCAGATCGACCACCAACATGAGGACGATCCAGCGAAGGATACCGCGGTTTGTGATCAATACGTCCAGAGTCTTGGAAGCACCGAGAAGCAACGGAATCGCAAGAGGGGCAACGATGAAGGGAACCAAGA
>BDTL01000162.1 GCA_002898115.1 bacterium BMS3Bbin02
TGGTGATAACACTGAGATGACGGTTGAGTTGATTAATCCGATTGCTATGGATGAGGGTTTACGGTTCGCGATTCGTGAGGGTGGTCGCACTGTTGGTGCGGGCCGAGTCACAAAGATCATCAAGTAGGACCTGGAGTTACTGACTGATGGCTGATGAAACCAGGATTCGGATCCGCCTCAAGGCGTACGACCATTCGGTGGTCGACGAGTCGGCGCGTAAGATCGCCGAGACGGTGATCCGTACTCAAGCAAAGATCAAGGGTCCCGTACCGTTGCCGACCCGCGTACATCGTTACTGCGTCATTCGAGGTCCGCACGTAGACAAGACCAGTCGTGAGCATTTTGAGATGCGTATCCACAAGCGTTTGATCGACATCCTCGAACCGACGCCAAAAACCGTGGACTCTCTGATGCGCCTCGACCTGCCTGCAGGGGTAGAAGTGGAGATCAAGACGTGAAAGCGATGCTTGGCGAGAAGCTGGGTATGACTCAGATCTTTGATGACGAGAACCGGGTCGTACCGGTCACGATCATCAAGGCCGGTCCGATCAGCATCACACAAATCAAGACCGAGGAGTCGGACGGGTATACCGCCATTCAGGTTGCCTACAAGGAACTGCCGGAGCGTCACGTGAACCGTCCGACGGCGGGTCACTTCGCGAAATCTGGTGTCGCTCCGGCCAAACATGTCGTTGAGATTCGCGTCGATGACGTGTCCGAGTTCTCCCTAGGTCAAGAATTCACTGTCTCAGACCTCTTTGAGGTCGGACAGAAGATTGATGTCGCAGGTGTGACCAAGGGCAAGGGGTTCGCCGGAGTGATGAAGCGCCACAACTTCAAAGGCCAGCCCGCATCCCACGGTGCGCACCGTGTCCACCGCGCCCCTGGGGCGATCGGCGCCTGTGCTACTCCGGCCCGTGTCCACAAGGGTAAGCGGATGCCTGGTCGGATGGGTGGCGACACTCGTACCGCGATGAACCTTACGGTTGCGAAGATCGACGAGGAGCGCGGTCTGCTCATGGTACGCGGAGCCGTGCCGGGTAATAAGCGCGGCATCGTCATGGTTCGTGAGGCGGTGAAGGCTCGTGGCTAGCAAGATCACCGCAGAGCTTTACAGCGCCGATGGCACCGCCAAGGGCGAGGTTGAACTCAACAGCGAAATCTTCGGCATCGAACCGAACAAGGATGTCATGCATCAGGTCGTGACGGCACAGCTCGCTGCCGCTCGGCAGGGAACCCATTCAACGAAGACCCGAGCCGAGGTTCGCGGTGGTGGCCGCAAGCCATGGCGCCAGAAAGGTCTGGGCCGTGCGCGCCATGGTTCCATCCGGTCCCCTCAGTGGGTCGGTGGTGGTGTTGCTCACGGACCGAAGCCGCGCGACTACAGCCAGCGCACACCTAAGAAGATGCGGCGTCTGGCGTTGCGCTCGGCGCTGTCGGTACGCGCTGCCGAAAAACAGGTCAAGGTCGTTGAATCGTTCGACTGGGACGCACCAAAGACCAAAGCCGCAGTTGCTTTGCTCGACGCTATGGGAGTCACCGGCAAGGTTCTCCTGCTTGCCGAGGATCACGAACGCACCGCAATCAAGTCCTTCCGCAATATCAAGCGTGTCATTGCGAGCAACCTTGGTCAGGCAAACACGTACGACGTGCTGTGGGCCGATACGATCGTGATGAGCAAGGGCACACTTGACCTTGGCCAATCGGTGCCACGCGGCTCCACAGAGCACGCCGCCCAGGTCGTCGCGGTCGAAGAAGATACCGTTGCGCGAGAGGATGATGGCGAATGAAAGATCCACGCGACGTGATCCTCTCCCCGGTTGTGTCTGAGAAGTCATACGACCTCGTGCAGGACTTCAACACCTACACATTCATCGTGCATCCAAGAACCAACAAGACCGAGATCAAACAAGCAGTGCAACACATCTTCGACGTCAAAGTGGTGTCCGTGAACACGATCAACCGTAAGGGCAAGCGTAAGCGCACCGGCTACAAGATCGGTAAGCGCTCCGATCAGAAACGTGCGCTCGTCACACTTGCTGTCGGCGAGTCGATCGACATCTTCGAGGTCTAGGAATGGCAGTTAAGAAACTCAAACCAACATCACCGGGTCGGCGGTTCCAAACCGTTTCCGATTTTGGTGACATCACGACTTCGAAACCGGAGAAGTCGCTGGTCGTTAAGCAGAAGCGTTCCTCCGGACGCAACAGCTACGGTCGAATCACGTCGCGCCACCGCGGTGGCGGTCATAAGCGGCGGTATCGCGTTATCGATTTTCGGCGCACCAAGGACGGGGTTCCGGCCAGGGTTGCGTCAATTGAGTACGACCCGAACCGAAATGCCCGCATTGCGCTGCTGCATTACGCCGACGGCGAGAAGCGCTACATCCTGGCGCCGCTGCAGATCAAGGTTGGCGACATGCTGGAGTCCGGCGCTTCGGCGGACATCCGTCCCGGGAACTGCCTCCCGCTTCGTAACATCCCGACGGGTACCGTCGTACATGGAGTGGAGCTTCGCCCTGGTGGTGGCGCCAAGATGGGTCGTGCCGCGGGGACCGCAATCCAGCTCATGTCCAAGGAAAGAAATCTTGCACTGTTGCGTCTTCCGTCCGGTGAGATGCGTCAGGTCCAGCTCGATTGCCGTGCCACGGTAGGTCAGGTTGGGAACACGGACGCCGAGCTTATCAAGATTGGAAAGGCCGGCCGCAACCGTTGGAAGGGCGTACGCCCCCAGTCTCGCGGTGTTGCTATGAACCCTGTGGATCACCCACTCGGTGGTGGTGAAGGCCGTAGTTCGGGTGGTCGTCATCCGGTTAGCCCCTGGGGCAAGCCGGAGGGTCGCACCCGCAAGCAGAAAAAGGCATCCGATAAGTACATCGTGCGTCGTCGCACGAAGAAGGGTAGGAGGTAGCCCATGGCGAGAAGTCTGAAAAAGGGCCCGTTCGTTGATGAGCACCTTCTCCGCAAGATCGAAGGGGCGAATGAGCGCGGGGAAAAGCGCGTCATTCGTACCTGGAGCCGTCGCTCCACGATTCTTCCGGACATGGTCGGTCACACTATTGCGGTGCACGACGGGCGTAAACATGTCCCGGTCTACATCAGTGAATCCATGGTCGGTCACAAGCTCGGTGAGTTTGCTCCGACCCGCACGTTCCGTGGGCATGTCGCCGACAAGTCTTCGAGGCGCCGATGAAGGTCAAAGCACAGGCGAAGTACATTCGTCAGTCCCCGTATAAGGTTCGCCGGGTTCTTGACCTGGTGCGCGATCTGCCGGTTCACGAAGCAACCGACATCCTGCGGTTCACCAATCGTCGTGCTGCTGACACGATTCTGAAGGTGTTGGATTCTGCCGTCGCGAACGCCGAACACAATCATGCGTTGGACGCCGAGGAGCTCATTGTTGCGGAGGCGTTCGCTGATGAGGGACCCACTTTGAAGCGATTCCGACCGCGCGCTCGTGGTCGGGCTACACCCATCCACAAGCGCACGTGTCACATAACAATTGTCGTATCCGATCAAGAGGAGGCGTAATGGGACAGAAGATCCATCCGTACGGTCTCCGTCTCGGGATCGTGACCGACTGGAAATCACGCTGGTATTCCGAGAAGGACTATGCGTTCCAGGTCAATCAAGACGCTGATATCCGCAAGTATTTGATGGGCGAGTTGTCGCGTGGCGCCATTTCGCGCATCGACATCGAGCGCATTGGCGACAAGAAGGTCCAGATCGACGTTCACACCGCTCGCCCGGGCGTTGTGATCGGACGTGCCGGATCCGAGGCCGATCGCATGCGTCGTGGGCTCGAAAAGCTCACTGATCGCATGGTGAAGTTCAACGTCATCGAGGTACAGAACGCGGAGCTCGACGCAACACTGCTCGCGCGCTCAGTGGCTGATCAACTCGAAGGTCGTGTGTCGTTCCGTCGCGCCATGAAGCGCGCTGTTGCGACTGCCCTCAAGGCCGGCGCCGAAGGCGTTCGCGTCCAGGCATCCGGTCGTCTCGGTGGCGCCGACATGGGCCGCCGTGAATGGTATCTCGAGGGTCGCGTTCCGCTCCATACGCTGCGCGCCGACATCGACTACGGTGTCGCAACCGCACACACCACTGTGGGGACGATCGGCATCAAGGTGTGGGTGTACAAGGGCGATGTTCTGCCTTCGCTCGTTGGTCGCGCTGACAAGATTGCGGCCGAGGCTCGCCTCGCCGCGGGCGGCCCTTCGAAGCGACGTCGCCGTCCGGCGCAATCGCGTGCAGAAGATGCCGTGAAGCCTGATGGCGAGCGTCGCAGCAAGCGGATCATCGAAGCGGGGGGCGG
>BDTL01000163.1 GCA_002898115.1 bacterium BMS3Bbin02
ACTCCAGCAACGACACAACAACGGTTGTGGAAAGCCTGGAATCCGGCTTCCGCATCCTCTCTGTCCTTGAGAACGAAAAGAGCAGCGAACAATTCAGCTACGAGGTGTACCGCGGGGACCAACAGCTCAGCTTTCTGACAACAGAGGCTGGTGAGATTCATGTGGGTACCGGTGACTCACGCGAGTACTCTTCGTTCGGCGCTGTCGAGGCTCCGTGGGCCTTCGACGCAAACGGATCGG
Organism: bacterium BMS3Bbin02; assembly: GCA_002898115.1. Lineage (GTDB taxonomy): Bacteria > Actinomycetota > Acidimicrobiia > Spongiisociales > UBA5794 > BMS3BBIN02. The sequence continues at coordinate 241 of BDTL01000163.1, forward strand.
CCGTCAAGACCACGTATGAGATATCAGCAGACGGAAAGACACTCACCCAGTACGTGTCACCAGACGCAGACGCGACATACCCCATTGTCGCCGATCCCGCTTGGACATTCTGGGCTGGACAGATCGATTGCTCATGGGGTAGCTGCACGTTCTATCTCGAGCGCGCCAAGACATACTGGCTGCGGGATCAGGTGAATTCGGTGGGCGTTGCCGCCGGAGTGGCAGTACTCACCGCGAGTTTCTGTGGTTGGGTGGCAGCAGCGTTCACAGTCGCTGGATATGCTGTCCGACTCATTTGTGTGGGAGCCATGGCAGGGTTGTATCAGTCGATCAAGAATCACCTGAACGGTACATACCGATGCCTAACGTTCAAGAAATACCATGTGTTGCCGGCAGTTACCATAGGCCATGTGAGTGGCAGCAACTCTCGCTGCTACTACAACGTGTAAGGGATCAACATGGATCTGAATTGGCGGCGTCCAAGTCCTTTGGGAGGGTGGGTATACGCTGGGCTCGCCACGTTCATAGCCGGCTTGGTGATGCTACTCCTCGTGTCCGACAAGTCGTCCGGTTTGGGGTGGATGTTGGGAGGGCTGATCGTGATGGTCGTGGCGTTCGTGATCGATCGTCTCCGAGGCCGAAAGACACGAGGCGATTCTCGATGACCTAGACTTTTGAGCATGTGATAGCAGCAATGATCGCTGCCACTACAACGCGTAGGGGATCACCATGGACCTGAATTGGCGGTACCAAGGATACAACTGGCGGCATCCAAGCTACCCGGGACGGTTGGCACTCTCTGGGTTGGGACTGTTGATACTCGGCCCGGTGGAAATACTCATCCTTGACAAGTGGCTCGGTCTCCCGGGCGCCACGGCGTGGGGTGTGGGGGGGATGTTGGCAGGACTGATCGCGATAGTCACGGCGTTCGTGCTCGATCGTCTCCGAGGTAGAACCACGTAAGCCGATTCTCGATGACACGACCGAGTGGACCACCGAAAGCGTCACGCATAAGTCTCGAAACAGACACATCCATCCGCACCGCACCACGCCAACCAGACCCGAGACGTGGATTCAGGCTAAGACAGAGCTTCGGGGCCGAAGGAGTTTGGGAGGAGATCCTCAAAGGTGAACTCGACAGGTGAGCCTTCCGCGTCTCGCACGATGAGCCGTTTCACGCATCACCTGACGACAGTTCCCACACGGAGTTCAAGGTGCTCCGTCGAGACGCACAACTGCGACTGCGTCGATCTCTGTGGCGCCGCAGGCGACGACCATTTGGGATCCAGGATCGAACAGCTCGAGGCCGAGGTGGCTGCGACCGTTGCCGACGCCGAGGCGACAGACCTTGCAGAAGACGAAGAGTTCGGTGAGGACCGGCGCGGTGACGAGGTCCTTACGGAGCTTGCCCGTCGGGAGACCCGTCTCGCCAAGATGGCTGCCGCGAAGGAGGTTTTCGAGGCTGAAGCCGCCGACAAGGCCGCTGACAGAGCCGCCGAGAGGGCCGAAAAGGACGGTACCGACGACACTGGGATCGCTCAAGGAACAGCCACAGCGGCGGCCGAGGCGACACCCGTTGATCGAGCGCATCGCAGTTTCACTGATCCCGAATCCCGGATGACAAGAACCGTCGATGGTTTCCGCTACGCCTACAACGCTCAAGCCGTCGTCGATGGGCGCTCCCAGGTGGTTCTCGCAGCAAAGGTCCACAGTAGGCAGGCGACGCTGCACAGCTCATCCCCATAATCGCTGCTGCGACAGTCAATCTCGATGGCACCAGTACCGATGCTTCCCCGGGGGTGGATCTCGCTGACGCCGGCTACTGCTCACAGCACAACCTTCAGCAGATCTCCGACGCTGAGATCAACGCTCCGGGACCTCAGGATCCGGAGTGCTCACATAGCCGGTAGGACTACCCAACCGACCCCCCGCAGAAATGGACACCCAACGATTCTCCTCTCGTCACCCTCTCAAGACAGTGAATCACCTACACGACCCGTCTCACGCAAGGTTGACACAGCGGGATACGTGTCAATCTGCGCCATAGCAGCCAGCCTAGGAATGTCCCCAATACGTTGAGGATGACGTCATCGGTCGTTGATACGCGCCCGCTGATGACGGTCGCCTGCGTGATCTCGATCGCGGACGACAGCAGGAGTCCGGTGAGCAACGTCGGGACGAGCCGAGCGAAAGCAGTCCGCCAGGCCAACGGGAGCAGCAGGCCAAGCGGGAGGAATAGGGCAACGTTTCCGCCCAGTTGATACAGCGCGTCGGGGGAGTCGGATGCGATGTTCCACATGGAAACGAACGGCCGCCATTCCCCTGGAATGGAGGGCACACCTGTGTAGCCGATAATCGTCAGGTTGACCACCTGCGACGCCCACACCACAAGGGTGATCATGGCCGCGATCGACATGATGACGCCAGCCACTCTTCGGCCTCCTCCGGCTGGGCCCTTGTTGCTGACGGGATCGGCCATGAGCGAACCTTCCATGGGGTGATTGTGCTCCTGCCTAGGACGCTAGTGGCCCTCATCGACGGGCGCCCCGTCGCCGACACCCGCGGCGATTGTCGTGGTCGCCGAGGCCTGCAGAGTCTCCCGAGATTGTTGAGGAAAGGACTTGACAATCGAACGTATGTTCGATTATAGTGCGGGGTATGAGTACTGATGATCCGGCCGATGGTCGGGGAACAGGCTCACAAGACGACAACTTTCGAGTTGGCGACTTCCTTCCACTTCCCGGTGAGTTTGTTGACCCTGCTAGTGGTCTGCAGAGAATCGAAGAAGAGCTTTCAGCCATGTCTGATGACGTGTTGGAGAAAGCCACCATTGAACTACGAGCGTCGATTAACGCCGCCCACGCGAAGTTCGCGGTTCAGGTCGCCGAACTGGAACGCCGCGACATCCCCGCTGCCTATCACGGGTTGACAATGGCTGCGTGGTTGCGGCATCACTGCCGCATGGACTCCACCGAGGCCTCCGGAACTGCGAAGACAGCACGTACCCTCAAGCATATGCCCACCGTTGTGACTGAGGCTGTGAACGGGAGAGTCCCGTACCGGTCGGTGCAGTTACTCGCTCAGGCGAGGGACCGGAACCCCGACGCATTCGTATCGCATGAACCCGTGTTCGCTGACGTCTCCACGTATCTGACTTCTCGTGACCTGCGCAAGGGTATTTCGCACTGGGAGCAACAAGTCCACTACCAACAGGCTCTCAAAGACGTCCATGATGTTGACCGGTTACGGTCGTTGCATCTCGCCCAGACGTATCAAGGCATCGGAGAGATCCGTGGGACGTTGAACCCGGAGTTGTTTCACACGATCACAACCGCGGTTGATGCCCACACGGATCCGACGTTCCTCGACGCCAGTGACCGGCGCACCCCGACCCAGCGCCGCGCCGACGCCCTCGGTGACATTTGCCGCTACTTCTTGGACCACAACGACACCATCAGGACTTCTGGTGGGGAGAAACCCCACATCACCGTCACCATCGACCACGACTTGTTGACGGGTGGCCGGGAGGGACTCGCCGAACTCGGCGACGCCCCCGTCGACCCCGAAACGATCCGCCGACTCTCCTGTGACGCCTCAATCGTGCGCATGGTGTTAGACCAGGACTCGATGCCAATCGACGTGGGCCGTAGAACCCGCACCATCCCACCCGCGTTACGTCGTGCTCTCGACTACCGCGACCAGGGCTGTGTCTGGAAGGGTTGCACCGCCCCGGTGTCGTGGTGCGACGCCCACCATGTCATCCACTGGGCCCAAGGCGGAGAAACCACCCTTGACAACCTCATCCTCCTCTGCCGGACCCACCACACCAGAATCCACAAACTCCACCCCCACGACAACCCCCGAAACTACCTCCGCGACACCCGAGCGAAGCACGAAACGCGGCCCCCCGACACCTGACCGCCTGACTAGATCGAAGCACCAGAACCACGACCATGGCGATCCGAGACAACAGTTCGCTGCGCCCCGACGAAGGGTGGTCTACCGCTCGGTGTAGGTTTCTAGGGCTTCGTCTAGGTCGGGTTTGGTGACGGTGGCGGTGCTCGTGTCGCTGCGCAAGGTCTGGACGCGATTCTTCTCAGTTCGCGGAGAACAGCTCGGCCACGATCTCGCGTGTGAAGCGCTCCTTGAGTTCAAGAAACGTCTCAACCACCCCCGATTCGTCACGGCCAGCAACATCGGTTGTCGCTAAGTCGCGCTCGGCG
>BDTL01000164.1 GCA_002898115.1 bacterium BMS3Bbin02
CACCGGCCGTCTGCCCGAATGTAGTTCGACGACATACCTTGAGGTGATTCCAAGGCGCCGTGATACCAAGGCGCCCAACGTATGCTTCGTTCGGCGCTGACCGCCGGCAGATGCCGCTAGAGCGCGTTGAGGTCCTCGACCTTTTCCTTCACCGCAGTCGCGGCTTCCCTCAACCCGGCGAGCTCTGTGTCGGTGAGACTCTTTTGCACAACCTCTTGCACACCGCCGGCGCCGAGCTTTGCGATAACACCGAGGTAGACATCGGAGATACCGTATTCACCCGTCATCCACGCACAAACCGGCATCTCCGTTCCGGCATCGGTGATGATCGCATCAACCATGGCTGCTGCGGCAGCGGAGGGGGCGTAGTACGCCGACCCGGTCTTGAGGAGACCGACGATCTCGGCTCCACCCTTGCGCGTACGGTCGACAAGCTCATCGATCGTCTCGCTATCGAGAACGTCCACGAGAGGTTTTCCACCGGCCTTGCACAGCGAAGGAACCGGAACCATCGTGGCACCATGCGAACCGAGGGTGACCGCCTCAACGTCTAAAATGTCCACCTCGGCGGCCTCGGAGATGAAATGGGCGAACCGGGCACTGTCGAGCATGCCGGCCTGGCCGAGCACGCGACTCTTAGGAAACCCCGAGATGTCGGCACACAACGTTGTCATCTGATCAAGGGGGTTGGTGACGACCACGATGACCGAGTCCGGCGAATGCGCCACGATTTGTTGTGTTACCTGCTTGACAATTCCAGCATTCACCTGAAGAAGATCCATCCGGCTCATCCCGGGCTTACGTGGAAGACCTGCCGTGATGACGACGACATCCGACCCGGCCGTATCGGCGTAGTCGTTGGTTCCTAACACTTTCGTCCTGTAGCGCTGAACAGGGCGACTCTGGTTCATATCGAGCGCTAAACCTTGCGGCAAACCCTCGACGATATCGATCATCACGACTTCGTCAACAATGTCTGCCTCGGCGATCCGTTGGACAGTGGTTGAACCGTACTTGCCTGCACCAACGACCGTTACCTTGCTCATCGCATGCTCCTTTTCAAGGAGGGGTACGACACCCCTGGGATCGCCCTCAATAGTAGTGCCTTTCAGTTCACGACTGATTGCCCTCGAAGACGTGGTTCAATGGCACCCATGCGCCGCCTGTTATCCCTTGCTCTCGCCCCATTGGTGGTGCTCGCCGCATGTGCGATCGGGACACCGGTCGGAGACACGACCGTCAAGTTTGTTGCGGAACGTCCTGCGCAAATCGACTGGACGCGAACGGTCGCCGGCTACCCGATTTCGGGTTCGGGGCGCACTATCAACCTCGACGAACTCGATCTCGTCACTTCGGGGTTCGGGCTTATCCCCCAGGCGTTGCTTGACAAAGCATCCCCGGAGGCGCTCTTTCGCGTGGCCGACGGCGATGAGGTGTCGTCACTGGCATCGGCGTACTCCAAAGGTTTTGACATCTACCTCATCGACCACACATTTGAAGTAGCGGACACGGCGGTCGTCATGCAGTCGATCCTCGCCCACGAGTTGGTCCACGTCGCCCAGTTCGCCGGCCTCGTTGACGAATCCCAGGCTACAGATTTCGTGCCCAGGGACAACGCCATTGGAGGATCTGCTCTGGTCAGAGACTTCGCTTCCGCCGTTGGGTGGAGTTCGTACATCGAAGGCGACACGCTGATCTGGACTCTTGCCGACCCGAGAGGGGCCACCGAGTATGGCCGGAGCGATCCCGTGGAGGACATGGCAGATTCGGTTGCTGCGGTCATCACCGGCGCAGAGGACTCAATCTCGCGCTCGCGGGTGGACTGGATCCTCAACTGGTTGGGCTCCGATCTTGCGACATTGACCCGGGGGGCTCCCTGGATCCCTGCAAACGCCGAAAACAGCACGTCGACAGACCCGCTCTTTTCCGTGGAGCTCGCCCGCCGGAGCGGCATCATCGACCCATCCCCGACGTATTACGTCTGGGACATCAACAGCACTTCCATCGAGCATCTGGCCGGCCTCGTACGACAAGGTCTTGCGACACACGGGTGGACTGGATCGTTCACCTCGATCGACGACCCATCCATACCGCGTGTCGCCGGATTGTTCTCCATCGGTGCTCGGACGATGTGGGTCGAATTGTGGGACTTCCCCCGCGGGGAGAACATTTCAGGTGGACCCGACAGGCCACTCCTCGCCTACGTTGTCAACGGTTGATCCGCTCGCTACCGGGGACCTTCAATCGGATCGATGCCTAGCTCGTTCCATGTCGTCACGGCAAGCAGTTCGACACCTGCGTCCTGGAAGGCGGCACGAGCGACAACGCCGCGATCCACGAGTGTCGCTGCGTGCGTGACCGCGGCGCCTGTCGCCCGGACATCCTGCAACGCTTTGAGAAGTGACCCTCCGGTCGAGCAGATATCCTCGACGAGAAGAACGGAATCTCCAGCACCGATGCGGGCCCCCTCAATGAGTCGCCCCGTCCCTCGGCCCTTGCGCTCTTTGCGAACAATGAACCAACGTTTCGATCCAAGCAGTGCGACCCCCACCGCCAGGTGATCAGCACCCAGTGTCGGACCTCCAACGTGGTCAAAACGGCATCCGACGGAGTCGGCCATCTCGATGATCGCCCGGCATGCCGTCTCAAGATCATGAGGATCGGCTAGGCCGTGTTTTGCGTCAATAAAGACCGATGACATCTTGCCCGACGCCAACTCAACAGGTTCGTCGAGGTACGCGACCGCCTTGTCAGCGATCATCGCGGCCGCACGCCGTTGCCACGGACCGATTGCATGACCCATAGTTACATCCGGTCGACGACTGCCTGGCCGAACTCGGAACACTTCACCTCGGTGGCGTCATCCATCAACCGAGCGAAGTCGTATGTAACGATCTTGTCGGCAATGGCGGCCTCAAGACCCTTCACTATCAGGTCAGCAGCTTCGTCCCACCCGAGGTAGCGGAACATCATCTCTCCGGACAGAATCACCGACCCCGGGTTTACCTTGTCCATCCCTGTGTACTTTGGCGCCGTACCGTGGGTGGCCTCAAAGATTGCGGTTCCGGTGATGTAGTTGATGTTGCCACCGGGTGCGATCCCGATACCTCCGACCTGGGCCGCTAGGGCGTCAGACATGTAGTCACCGTTCAGATTCATCGTTGCGACAACATCATATTCCGCCGGACGGGTGAGGATCTGCTGAAGGAACGCGTCGGCGATCACATCTTTAACGAGCATCCGGTCGCCAGGGTCTCCATTGCAGTCATCCCAACCAACCGCAACGTCGGAGAATTCGTCGCGGATGACCTCATAACCCCATGTGCGAAATGCACCCTCGGTGAACTTCATAATGTTCCCCTTGTGGACAAGGGTCAACGATCTCCGGTTGTTCTCAAGGGCGTACTGAACAGCCGCTCGAACAAGTCGTTTCGTGCCGGTCTCAGAGATCGGCTTGATGCCGAGTCCGGAATCCGGGCGGATGTCCCACCCGAATTCTTCGTCAAGGAAGGCCAGCAGGGCCTTTGCTCCTTCACTCCCAGCCTCGACCTCCTTGCCGGCATAGACGTCCTCGGTGTTTTCACGGAAGATCACCATGTCGACGAGGTTGGGATGTTTCACCGGGCTCGGCACGCCGGCATACCACCTGACCGGGCGGAGACACACATATAGATCGAGAATCTGACGCAGCGCAACGTTGAGACTGCGGATACCTCCGCCGACCGGCGTCGTCAGTGGACCCTTGATACCGACAAGATGGCTCCTGAACATGTCGATCGTCTCATCCGGCAGCCACTGCCCCGTCTGATCGAACGCCTTTTGGCCGGCGAGCACTTCGGTCCACGCGATTTCCCGCTCGCCGCCGTACGCCTTGGCAACGGCACTGTCGAACACATTCTGCGCCGCAGCCCATATATCAGGACCGATGCCGTCGCCTTCAATAAACGGGATGATCGGATTCTCGGGTACCTGGAGGCCCTCGGGACCCATGGTGATTGGCGCGGCCATGTGCATTCTCCTGAAAAGGTCAGCGACGTCGAATTCGTTCCCAAGAGTAGTACTGATTCACCAACGCTCAGTGGGGCGACCCGAAGCAGGGAGGTCACAGGTCAATGGACTCGAATCCGACAACGCTCTGTCTACCCTCATGACCATGTTCTCTTCATTGATTCTCGCGAGGCTCAAGCTGCGGCTCGTCGATCCAATCATCACCGGGACCGGCGTTGTTAAGGGTCGCGACGTAGCGCTCGTTGGCATCGAAAGTGACGGCATCATCGGGTGGGGAGAGGCAGCACCCTATCCCAACTATTCGCGAGAGACGATCGATGACGTGTGGGGAGGTCTCGGACGCCATTCCGACGATATCCTCAGGGGCACGATCCCCGATATCCCGGTCACCGGCGCCGCTGCGGTCGACCAGGCACGGTGGGATCTGGCTGCGCGCCTCACAAACGAGCCGCTATGGGCAGCAATCGGGGGTGTTGCACACCCGGTTCCATGTCGTGTCGCGGTGTCTGGTCGCACCATTGATTCGCTGCTAGCCAAGGTAGAGCATGCCGTCGAGTGCGGGATTCCTGCTGTCAAAGTGAAAGTCATGCCGGGACGCGATGTCGCGTTTGTGAGGGCTGTCGTCGAGGCATGGCCACACCTGGGCGTGGCAATCGACGCCAATGCGTCGTTCGACCACACGGCTACAGAGGTCTTTGATGCCTTCGACACACTTGAGCTTGATTTCTTCGAGCAGCCCCTCCCCCGCGACGACCTCCGCGGTCATGCGAAACTGCGCGATAGGCTCGACGTGCCCATTGCACTCGACGAGTCGCTGCACTCGCGCGCAGCCATCACTCAGGCGATTGAACTCCGCGCAGCCGACCTGCTTACCGTCAAACCCGGCATTGTCGGGACCACCGGTGTCCTTGAGATCAACCACCAGCTTCGCGACACCGAGATGGCGATCCGCCTGTCGGGTCTGATCGAATCGAGCGTCGGGCGCGCTCACACCGTTGCGCTCACCACCCTCAGCGATATGGGACCTGCTGACCTTGCACCCACCTCGTTCTACCTCGAGGGTGACAGTGCACAGCCTTCCTGGGAGAGCGAAAACGGTGCGATATGTCCGCGTCCCGATGCCGGTATCGGTGTTGATGTCGACATCGAAGAACTCGAACATGTGGCGGTCGCCTGGGGTCGGTTCACACGGGACTAACGACGCTACTCCAGCGCAGCAGTTCTCTCCGCCGCCTCGACGGTGTTCACAAGCAGCGAAGCAATCGTCATTGGACCGACCCCGCCCGGCACCGGCGTAATCCCACCGGCGACTCTTGAGACACCAGCAAAGTCGACATCGCCGACAAGCTTGCCATCGACGCGGTTCGTCCCGACGTCGATCACGACCGCACCGGGTTTCACATGTTCAGGACGCAGGAGACCCGGACGCCCAGCCGCAACGATAACGATGTCCGCTTCGAGCGTGACAGCCGCGAGATCGGGGGTTCGTGAGTGCGCCTGGACGACTGTTGCATCAATGCCCTTGGTACCGAGCATGATCGCCATGGGACGCCCGACAAGAAACGACCGACCGATCACGACTGCCCGCTTGCCGGATATGGCAACGCCGTAGTGTTCGAGGATTCGGAGCACACCTGACGGTGTTGCCGGACGTGGACCGGGGCGATCAAGGATGAGCAACCCGAGGTTGTAGGGATGGAGACCGTCTGCATCCTTGGACGGAAGCACCGCCTCGACGGCAGCGTTGCCGTCCAGGCCATCGGGAAGCGGAAGCTGCACGATCATGCCGTCGACACGATCATCGGCATTGAGCGACTGAACCGCTGCGATCACTTCTTCCTGGGACACGTCTGCAGGAAGATTCACGTCGATCGAAATCATTCCCGCCTTGTCGGCAGCGCGGTGTTTGTTGCGAACATACACATGCGACGCTGGATCGTCGCCAACCAACACCGTCGCCAAACCGACCGTCTTGCCTCGCGTCTTCAGAGCTGCGACCCGCTCTGCTACTTCGGCACGCACGACAGCGGCGACCTCACGTCCTGAAAGTATTTGTGCACTCAATGTCGGAAATGCCTTTGATTGGTGAATACGAGTGAAACGCCACGTTCGTTAGCGGCGGCGATGACCTCATCGTCGCGTTTTGACCCACCCGGTTCAACTACTGCCCGTACGCCGGCGGCGGCGAGGACGTCAAGACCATCTCGAAACGGAAAAAAAGCATCACTAGCAGCGACGGAACCGATAGCTCGCTCGCGAGCTTTCACGATCGCTCGCTCGGCCGCACCAACTCTGCTCTGGTCACCCGCACCGACCCCCACAGCCGCCAATCCGTTGGCGATCACGACGGCATTCGACTTGGTGTGTGCCGCGACTGTCCAGGCAAAACGCAGTGCGGCCATTTCGTCATCGGTCGGCGGACGCTCTGAGACAACACGCCAATCGGCCGGCATAGCGCCTCCACTGGTCGCCACGACATCTCGCCGTTGAACCAGCATCCCGCCTTCCACTCTCCGCATGTCGAGATCGCCGATGTCGGGGAACCGAGCGGTGACGACACGAAGGTTCTTCTTCGCTGCAAACACATCCGCGGCGCCTTCAGTGAGCGCCGGCGCAATCACGACCTCGACAAAGTTACGGGCAATCGAGTCAGCGGTGCTCTCATCAACTTCGACGTTCACCGCCACGATTCCTCCGAACGCGGAGACTGGATCGCACTCCCACGCCGCACCGAATGCGTCGGCAGGCGTCGACGCCTCAGCGGCGCCGCATGCGTTCATGTGTTTCATGATCACCACACCGGGGGCTGCAAGATCGGCGGCAAGACGCCACGCGGCCTCTGTGTCGGCGTAGTTATTGAACGACATTGCCTTGCCCTGGTGGATCACCGCATCATGCCACCACCCGCTCGCACCACGCTCGGAGTAGATCGCGGCCGGCTGGTGCGGGTTCTCCCCATAACGCAACGAATCAACACGTTCGAGAGCGAGAGGAAGGCTGGTCGGAAGCTGATCATCTCGATCGAACCACCGAAGAATCGCGGCGTCGTATGCGGCGGTGTGAGCGAATGCCTTCCGAGCAAGCTCCCGGCGTTCCTCAAGCAACGTTCCGCCCTGTGCAATGGCTTCAGCAATGCCGCGATAGTCAGTCGGACTTGTGACGACGGCGACGTGAGCATGGTTCTTCGCCGCCGCCCGGATCATCGTCGGTCCTCCAATATCGATCTTCTCGATGATGTCAGCGGGCGTCGACTCTGGATCCGCAACGGTCGCCTCGAACGGATAAAGGTTGACGACAACAAGATCAATCGGCGAAATACCACGATCAGTAAGCTCTTCGAGGTGACTCTGCACTGAGCGGTTTGCCAGGATCGCACCATGGATGGTCGGATGGAGTGTCTTTACCCGACCGTCGAGCATCTCGTCGGCGCCCGTCACATCCGCAACATCTACCACCACTACTCCGGCAGCGCGAAGATGGCTCGCCGTTCCCCCGGAGGAAACAATCGTCACTCCCTCGACCGCGAGTTGTTGCGCGAGCTCGACGACGCCGGTCTTGTCGAAAACTGAAATAAGGGCCTGTCTGACAGGTATTCGTGTCATGTTCGTTCCCGTGTCGTTGCTGGTTGAAAACGTTCCGATTTCATCATGAAGTCCACTCAACTCGACGGCCCTCAACACGCAAAAGACCCTTGCCGAATGCATCGACCACGCGAGGAAACACCCTGTGTTCGATCTTCTGTATTCGCCCGTGGAGCACGGCAACGGTGTCGCCGGAACGCACAGCAACTGCCTCCTGCAGAATGATCGGTCCGTGGTCAACCTGCTCGTCCACAAAGTGCACGGTCACGCCTGTCACGGTGACACCGTGCGCAAGGGCCCGACCGACAGCGTCAGCGCCTGGAAAAGCGGGTAACAGAGCCGGGTGGACATTGATGATCGCGTCCGGATACTGCTCGATGGCGCCACGGGCAAGAATCCGCATGAATCCGGCGAGTACGAGTCCGGCGACCTCATAACGCCGTGCAACATCACAGATCGCGGCAGTGAATGCCGCTCGATCGAAGAAATCAGACCATGCAACAACGACATGATCAATGTCCTGAGCGGCGGCCCGATCCAGCGCGGACACATGGGGACGATCGGCAATCACGACAGCGATCTCTGCTCCGAAATCCGGGTCGAGAGATGCGTCAATGAGGGCCTGCAGGTTTGACCCGCTCCCAGAAACCAGGACAGCTATACGCGTCCGCTCCGTCGTACCAACGCTCACGCGAAATACCCTAGGGACCGCTCCAGGGCAGTGCGAAACGGCCCTGTGGGGCAAGGCCCGGCGGACAACTGCTACCGCCCGGCAGAACAAATCGGGATCTCGACACGAGCATCAACTGACTGGCATTGAGGGCATGAATCGTTGATAGAATTGCTTCACGAATACCCCATTATTCGGTGCGAAAGAGGCCGCCATTGTGCGGTCTCATCTCAAGAAACAGCAGGAGAGTCCGGTGAGGGTGAACTATTGGCTCGACCCGGTGTGTCCATGGTGCTGGATGACATCGCGGTGGATCGTTGACGTGGCGCCACACCGAGACCTTGACGTTCAGTGGCGATCGATTTCACTCAAGATGAAGAACGCGGACACCCCCGATCACCCCTACACCGGGATATACACAAAGAGTCATCGACTCTTGCGGATAATGGAGGCGGTGCGCTCACAAGAAGGTGATGCGATCATCGCTGACCTCTACACCGAATACGGTCGCCGCATCCACCTTGGTCAGGATCTCGATTTCGACCCCGCGGAGGCCCTCGACGCCGTTGGTCTGGATCGACGGTTCGCCCAAGCCGCCGATGATCCAGGGTGGGATCACACGATCAAAGCCGGCATGTCGGAGGCGTTGGCGATGACCGGCAAGGATGTCGGCACACCGATCATCGGTTTTGACGACATTGAAGGCAACCCCGTCGCGATCTTCGGACCGGTGATCTCGCGCGAGCTCGATATCGACGTGGCGCTGCGGCTGTGGGATGGTGTACATGCGGCGGCTTCTACCCCGGGTTTCTGGGAGCTGAAACGTACGCGCACCGAAAGCGCCGCCATCGGATTCCGCCCACCGGTGTAGATCGGGAAATCCTCGACGACGATCGAATGTTTTGGGCGCCAACCCGTCAGTTCGTCCGACGTGCGGTCGCAACCAGGCGGCCGGTATCCGAAATGACAGCGGTACACGCGGCAGGGTCCCGTAGCCAGGGATGGTGATCAATCCCCGGGAGTTCGATCAACTCCCGATTCTGATGCCCGGCGGTGAGCCGCCGGATCGAGTCGATCGGAGCGGTGGCGTCTTGCGTGCCGTGGATAAATGTGACCGGAAGATCATCGGGGAGCGCATCAAAATCGGTCGCGAGATCACGGCGATACAGGACGTTCCATAACGACGTCGTCGATGACATGACGTTGTGTTCGACGAGGTCGCGCGCCACTTCTCGTGGTATGTCACGCAGTATCAGCGGCAGCAGGGGCTTGAGGAGACGCCGTGTAGTGACACAGGCAAGACCCGTGAGCACCATATTCGTGAGAAACCAGCCGCGTAGGCGTCGGCGGTGCCACCGGATTGCACCCTGAGGTCCTCCATACGATGGAAGGCTGATGAGCACCAACCCGGTGACACTTTCGGGATTGCGCACCGCGTACGCAAGGGCGAGTGCGGCGCCGAGAGAATGCCCAACCAGGATCGAGGGAGGCTGGCCCGCAAGCGCCGATTCCAGCGACGCGAGGTGGGTCTCAAGCGTGTACTTCTTGAACGGCCTGGGAGACCGACCAAAACCCAGAAGGTCCACCAACGTCGATTGATGTGGAAGCAACGAGGAGCTGCCGGCAGCCGTCCAGTACACCTGGGTACCACCGAGACCATGGAGAAACACGAAGGGTTGCTCCCCATCGACAACCTGATGGCCAAGGGTTTCGACGTGCAGTCCATAGGTGGATCCGACCAACGCACCCGTGGGTCCAACAACGTCCGACCGCCCCGAAAGGGTAGGCGACAGCACTGAGCTGCCACCTCGCACCATCGCGAGATTCGTCGATGATTTGGTCATTCCGAATCAACCCGCCCACGAGTCCGGGGAAAGCGAATCGGACTATGCCGGAAGCATGTGTCGTTCGGGTTATACGTGCTGAGAAATGTCACGCAGTCCGATTCTGCGCAAATCCGCCCTGGCGAGAAGCGTTTCGCAGGCCGCCCGCGGGGGCGCTCAGACTGTACGGCTATGCCTGCCTGCTCCATCGCCTGAGTGCTCCTAAGTGGTCCATCTACTTTCGGCGCCCACGCTACACCTTCCAGTCAACAGGAATGTCAAGACCTCCTTGGATCAATTCCCGGAGTCGCCGTCCGACGGAGACCCGGAACGCGACCGCCCGGAGAGAGCGGCATCGCAAGATTGACTCTGGACTACCACTTCACCATCGGAAGCGGCCTCAACGGGTGCGCAAGCGTCCATCGCACGAAGATCACCGTAAGTTTCCAGCGAAAACCATGGGAAGGATGCCTCCTGGCGAGACGACGGTACTCGCGAAACGACACGCCTGGACTCGAGATCAGGCCACCCGTGAGATCGGTGAGGTCTGCCCGCCGGAAGGCCTCCACCAATGCATGATCCGACCTCGCTCGACGCAGTCGGTGATGTTCGAAGATCACCGTGCGAACCAATTCCCTGCCTCCCTCATCGACACTGTCGAGATGATCAAGACTGTCGAGATGATCGAGGGCTCGCTGAATCGATGGACTCAGATAGTCGAACGTATCGTCGAGCCAGATCCCCGCGTCGTGAAAGAACGCCGCAACTCCCAACAGTTCCGCGGTCGGTCCATCAAGATCGATCTGAAGATCAACCAGGTCGATTCCACGATGAACATGCCCTCGGTAGGCGTGCAACGATGACCCAAACCCTGTCGGAAACTCGGCGAACAGCTCGTTTGCAATTCGGTGTGCGGTATCGACGGAAACTCTGTTGGACTCTGACATCATCGAACTATGGTATTGCCCGCGCCCTGCACCCGCACAACTACCTACCCCTCGCTGAGCGAAAGGATGACGTCGCCCGGGATAAGACCGTCCAGAAGACCGGTAGACCCGTGCTCGGCGATCACCACCTTGCCGTCCGGCTTCACAACAAACAGGGGTGTTGCACCGGCTCCGACAAGATCGACGCCATCACCACCGGCCGGCTCCGGCACGGTCGTCTTGGCGACCTCCCCGCCATTCTCGAGGGAATCGAGGACCGCGTTGTAGTCCCACTCGGACCCGAAGAGCAACTTCCCACCGAATTCAGACGCGGGGATCGACGCGACGCCACCATCTCGACGCCGGGGAACAAGTTGGAAAGTCGACCCACCGCCAAACGTCGCGGCGTACCGGCTCGCCGCGAGCGTGTTGACATCATCGTTCGGGGTCAGGGCGAGAAGCCTTCCGATGCCGGAAAGGTCGAGTTCGAGGTCCACATCGCGAGCCAGGATATTGCCGAAATACGTTCGTCGACCGGCGGCCACGGCATCGTAATAGTCGTCACGGTTCGTCGTCGCTAGAACAACTTCGACGCCCGCATCGGCAAGAGCGTCCGCGATTGCGCGCTCCACTCTCCCAGCTCCGAGAACCAGCACACCCTCCTGGTGTCGCTCAGCGAGCTTGAGCCACCGTGCGAGGGGGCCCATCCCGAGACCGTAGATCGTTACGGTGGCGACGATTACTGCGAAAACCAGCGGAATGAGTTCCTCCGCGCCAGCGATACCTGCGTGCTGCAATTCCAGGGCGAACACCGACGCAATGGACGCCGCAACAATGCCTCGGGGCGCCACCGCTGCAAGCAGCACCCTTTCCTGCCACGACAGCTTTGACCTCCACGTCGACACTGCCACAGCGAGAGGTCGGGCCACCAGCACAAGGGCGGCAACGATCGCGGCGGCTGCCCCCAAATCGACCCGAAGCTCGTCAGCCGTCAAACGGGCACTCAGCACGATGAACAACACACCAATGAGCAATACCCTGACGACTTCGGAGAACTGCACGATCTGTTCCGTGCGAATGGTCTTGTGATTGGCGAGAATCAAGCCCACGACGGTCGTCGAAAGCAGGCCCGACTCGGCGGCAATCGAGTCGGCAACGATGAAAGCGAGCAACGCAACACTAATCCCGAACAACGACAGCAGATGCTCGGGAACCCAATGGCGCCGCAGTGCAGGAATCGCTCCAGCGGCGACCACACCACCGACTGCAACACCTGCGAACAGGAACTGAGCAACCTGGCTAAAGACCTCGAGGGGCGTTGCGCCAACCCGACCAACCAGAAACACTTCAAATGCCAGAACAGCGACCAAGGCGCCGACCGGATCTATGAAAATGCTCTCCCACTTGAGAATGGACCCGACCGAACGTCTGGGGCGGACATGAGCAAGGAGAGGGCCGACAACGGTGGGGCCGGAAACGACAAGAATCGACCCGAGGAGCACCGCGAGTCCCGGTCGCAGGTCTGTAAACGCCATCACGGTTGCTGCGCCGACCGCCCACGTGATCAGCATGCCGACGGTCACAAGCAACCACAACACGCGCTGCTGGCCGGCCATTTCACGCACCTTGAGGCTGAGACCACCCTCAAAGAGGATGAGACCGACCGCAATCGACACTGCTGGAGTAAGCAAGTCTCCGATCAGGTCATCTGGATTGACAAGACCAAACACCGGACCGACGAGGAACCCCGTCACGAGAAGTGGGAGGATTACCGGTACCCGAATCCGATCACCGAACCAGGTCACTGCAAACGCGAGGACTGCGATCCCACCCAGTTGAACAATGGGGTCTTCAAACACTGGCCGCACCACTCTTTCTAGATCGCCACTTGCGTACTTGATGTGTGCGAGGAACGGCGCTGCCGTCCCTCAAGCGAATCGTCGAACGATCTCGATTCGCGTCGGATGTACGGCCCGTAGGACGCCGTGTCCCTGACCTCAGGACGACACCGTCGCTGCTATCTGTCCGCACAGCGACCGAACCAGCGGTTGAGTCGCGCAGCTGCTCGCCACCGCGGTTGATAGCGACAACGAGCAGAACATACGCTAACGATATCACGCTTTATCGGTCGGTAATACGTCCCGAGATATCAGTCCCGGTCCACGTCCCCGTGCCATGATTGAGGTTGCGCACCGGACCTTCAAGGGTTCACAGGCGGATGATCCGATGGGTTTCGACCAACAAACAGACCAAGGAGCACACCGATTTCAATGTCATTCTCGAGGGGGTGACGGAGATGGGTCGATGGCAACAGGTGATACTGATTGCGCCGGCCGATCTTCTCATGCGTGAGGTATCCATCAGCCTCAAGTTCAGCAACGATTCGCTGGCAAGCGCGTTCGGTAATCTCGACACGGGCGGCGATGTCTCGCAGGCGTATCCCGGGGTTCTCAGCAATGAGGCAGAGGACACGAGCATGGTTCGTGAGAAAGGTCCAGGTCCGCTGTCGACCGTCGCTCATTCGTTGCTCTCCACTCGACGATGGACACCACGATACCCGCTATTTCTTTCGTCCGTTGCACACGGGTGATGTCTTGCTCGGGTGCCACCACTACGCAGCGAAGCGATCGTGAATAGCTGGTTAGACCTGCGGTGACGACCACGCAAGGTTTCTGACCAACGATGCCTCTACCGTGCAACCAGCAGCGCGATCCCGGCCACAATGAGGAGCAGCCCGCCTGCCACGACCAACCCGGACCGAGTGCGCTGACTGATCCTCGTGCGAGATGCCGCAACGACCCCCGCCAGCACCAGCTTGACTCCGACGAGCGAAACATAGAACGGCACAACAAACGCCACCGCCCGGCCCGGACTTTGGCGCCACGCGGTGACCAGAATGGGAGCTCCTACCGACGCCCAGAAAAGCCACGGATGCGGACTGAGCATGTTGACGACCGCACCTTTGAGCAGGTCGGCTGACGTGCCACCGGCGGCGTCACCGGGGCCCTCGTGTTCGCGATGCAACAGGCGGACCGAGGCGATCTCCCACACCCCGAGTCCGACGAGCGCCACTGCGCCGGCAACACTCAAGCGGCTCACCCACATGTCGGGCACCGCCGCAATGACGAAGACCACAGTCGCTACAAGCGGTACGTCGGTCACAAGCGGCGACATCGCAACGCGTGCTCCGGCGCCGAATCCCCTTTTCAACGAAGTGGTCACCGTGAGGGCCGAAAGCGGACCCGGTGCGAGACCAGCCGCGAGACCAAGCGTCAGACCTGTGAGGAACTCGGTCATGTTCCGACCACAACCGGTGAGGACACCACGATTGTCACAGTCGAAATCAGATCGCCAACGCCTGGAGCATTGCGGCCCCCATGTCGGTCGGTGTCGGGGCGACGACAACACCCGCTGCTTCCATGGCCGCGATCTTGTCCCCTGCAGTCCCCTTGCCACCGGAGATGATGGCGCCGGCGTGACCCATGCGCTTCCCGGGAGGGGCGGTTGTTCCCGCAATAAAACCTGCAACTGGTTTCGTCATGTTGGCCTTGATCCACTCACAGGCCTCTTCTTCAGCGGTGCCGCCGATCTCGCCGATCATGATGACACCTTCGGTTTCAGGGTCATCGTTGAACAACGCCAGACAGTCCACGAAGTTGGTGCCGTTCACCGGGTCACCGCCGATGCCGATCGCGGTTGTCTGGCCGAGACCGTTGTTGGTGAGTTGGAACACCGCTTCGTACGTCAGAGTTCCCGATCGTGACACGACCCCGATTCTGCCGGGCGTATGGATGTACCCGGGCATAATGCCGATCTTGCATTCCTGCGGAGTGATGACTCCCGGGCAATTCGGACCCACGAGACGGGCTCCCTTACCGGCTAGGTACTGCTTGGCGCTCACCATATCCGACACGGGAATGCCCTCGGTGATACAAATCACCAACTCCAGTCCAGCATCGGCGGCTTCCATGATGGCGTCGGCGGCGAACGGTGGCGGAACATACACCACCGAGACGGTTGCTCCGGTGACGTCAATCGCCTCTGTCACTGTGCGGAATATCGGTACGTCCAGATCGTAGGTATCGGCGCGACCCTGAACCCCGGAATGGTCAGTATCGCCGGTGAAGTTTTCGGTCTGACCAGCTCGCGAAGGGTGTACCGCTCCGACCATCCGGGTTCCGTAGGCGATCGCTTTGTCGGTATGGAACCGGCCGGTCTTGCCCATACCCTGTACGAGAACCTTTGTGTCTTTGGAAACCAGCACGCTCATCGGGTCAACTCCACAATCTTTTGGGCGCCGTCTTTCATGTCTTCGGCGCTCACCACGCCCAACCCTGACTCGTTGATGATCTGCTTGCCCAACTCAACATTCGTCCCCTCAAGGCGTACGACAAGAGGCACGTCGAGACCGACTTCCTTCACCGCGGTTACGACGCCTTCGGCGATCGTGTCACATTGCATAATCCCGCCGAAGATATTGATGAAGATACCCTTCACGCTCGGGTCACGTGTGATGATCTTGAACGCAGCGGTGACCTTCTCGGCCGTAGCACCGCCACCGACATCGAGGAAGTTCGCGGGTTCGCCGCCGACGTATTTGATGATGTCCATCGTCGCCATTGCGAGTCCTGCTCCGTTCACCATGCACCCGATGGAACCGTCGAGTTTGATGAACGAAAGGTCGTATCCACTCGCTTCCAACTCTGCAGGGTCCTCCTCAGAGTCATCGCGCATCTCCTCCACATCCGGGTGACGGAACAGGGCGTTCGACTCGAAACTCATCTTGCCGTCGAGCGCCATCACGGTACCGTCGGTCGTAACAACAAGCGGGTTGATCTCGATCATGTCCGTGTCGAGCTCGACGGCCGCGTCCGCAAGCGAGTGCATAAACTTCACACCGTTCTTGAACGCTGCTCCTTCGAGACCGAGGCCGTACGCAATAGCCCGTGCCTGGAACGGCAGGAGGCCGAACCCGGGGGTGATCTCCTCCTTCAGGATCTTCTCCGGAGTTTGCTCAGCGACCTCTTCGATCTCAGTGCCACCCTCGGTAGACACCATGACAATGTTGCGAGAACTCGACCGGTCGAGCACGACCGAGACGTACAACTCGGTCGCGATGTCAATGCCCTGCTCCACGTAGAGTCGGTTCACCTGTTTGCCTTCCGGCCCCGTTTGGATCGTGACCAGGGTCGATCCGAGCATCTTCCCGGCCAGCTCACGCACCTTCGCCTCTGCAGCTTCAATGCCTCCCTTGATGCCATCAAGCACGACGGTCACGCCCCCGAGCTCAGGGTGCTCCTTGAATCGTCCTTTGCCTCGACCGCCTGCGTGGATCTGTGACTTCACGACGACAACCGGATTGCCCGATCCCTCGATAAGGGGGCGCACAGCGGCGACGGCATCTTCGACAGTCGTCGCCATCGCTCCCATCGGGACGGCAATGCCACGAGCTTTCATCAGCTCTTTGGCTTGGTACTCATGAATCTTCAAGAGGCCTCCTTGGCATGCACCCATACAAGACGGACATGCTGGTCATTCGTCGTTGTGCAGGTTGTTACGGACCCACTCGGCGATATCGTTCAACGATGTCCCGGGGGTAAAGATCTCTGCCAGACCGGCTTGCTTCAGTGTCTCGACGTCTCGGTCCGGGATGACCCCACCACCAAACACGACAATGTCATCGATCCCTCGTTCTTTCAGAATCTCCATGACTCGGGGAAATACTGTGAGGTGAGCGCCCGAGAGAACCGACAAACCGATCCCGTCGACGTCCTCCTGGATTGCGGTCTCGACGATCTGTTCCGGAGTCTGGTGAAGACCGGAATAGATCACCTCGCACCCCGCATCTCGAAGCGCTCGTGCGACCACCTTGGCTCCACGGTCATGACCGTCAAGACCCGGTTTGGCAATGAGAACACGTGCTGGCATAACCCACGGAGGTTAGCCCGTCAGCACCGATCTCCCCATACCGAGATGTACTGCCGTCGAGCGACGTTCGACTCGGATATCTACACCTTTTCAAGTGGGGCCCAGGCGAGTAGCAGCCGCTTGGTTCCTGTGGCGTCAAACACAACGTAGGCCTCGGCGGAATCCCCGGAGCCGCGTACTTCGCGCACAACACCGGTTCCCCATTGTTTGTGACGCACCCGGTCGCCCGCGGTGATCTCGTCGGAAGAGAGCGCACCCGCATTCGGTACTAACACTCGACGACCCGACACGGGGGCGACCTCCATGGTGGACCGCCGCCGGGACCGCCCGGCCTCCTTCAAAAGATGTGATGGGATCTCTGTAAAGAACCGACTCCGAGAGTTGTAGTTGTTGGTACCGAACATGTTCCGACTCGACGCCCCGGTGAGGTACAGGCGCTGTCGAGCCCTCGTGATACCCACATAACAAAGACGCCGCTCCTCCTCCAGTTCGCCGGGATCACCGAGCGCTCGCGAGTGCGGAAACACGCCGTCCTCCATCCCGCTTATGAAAACCACCGGGAACTCGAGACCCTTGGCGTTGTGCAGCGTCATCAGCGTGACGGAGTCGGCGTCCGTCATCGAGTCGACGTCGGTGACGAGCGCAATCGTCTCAAGGAACATCTCCAGTTTGTGCGGCCCGTCAAGCTTGTCCCAGTCAACATCACCCAGGGACGCGGGACCGGTCTCCTCGAACTCAGCCGCCGCAGCCACCAGCTCTCTCAGGTTTTCCTCTCGGCCCATCGCTTCGATCGTGCGTTCTGCCCGAATCGCATCAAGATACCCGGTGTTGTTGAGCACCGCTTCGAACGCCGCCTTGGGCCCCATCGCGGACTCACAGGCAAGCTGGCCCATGAGCGCCACAAACTCGGCGATGGACTTCTTGGCGCGCGCCGAGAGCCGGTCGTTGTCGGCCGAGTGCTGCAGCGCCTCCCAAAAGCCGAAGCCGCGCTCCTCGGCGAACCGATCGACATGAGCTACCGACGTATCCCCGATCGCACGTTTCGGGACATTAATGATCCGCTTCAGCGCAACCTGATCGTCGGGGTTCACAATGGCGCGCACATAAGCAAGCGCGTCCTTCACCTCACGCCTGTCGTAGTACTTCAATCCGCCGACCACCTGGTAGGGCACCTTGTAACGCGCGAACGTCTCTTCGATCACGCGGGCCTGAGCGTTGGTGCGGTAAAACACCGCTATGTCGGACAAGGACAAACCGTCCTGCAGCGTGCCGATCGTCTCCGAGATGAAAGCGGCCTCGTCACGTTCATCCTCGCCCTCAAATGTCACGATCTGTTCGCCGGAACCGGTGTCGGTCCAGAGGCGCTTCGGTTTGCGACCACCGTTGTTGGAGATCACCGCGTTGGCGGCTTCAAGTATCGTCTGTGTTGATCGATAGTTCTGTTCGAGAAGAATGATGCGAGCATCGCGATAGTCTTTCTCAAACTCGTTGATGTTGCGAATGTCCGCACCACGAAACGCATAGATTGATTGGTCGGAATCACCGACCACACAGAGGTTCTTGTGCCGCTCGGTGAGAAGTTTCACCATCATGTATTGCGCGTGGTTGGTGTCCTGATACTCGTCGACAAGAACGTACTGGAAGCGGTCCTGGTATTTTGCTAGTACATCGGGAAACGCCGTCAGGAGCTCAACGGTAAGCATCAACAAGTCATCGAAGTCCATCGCCGATGCCTCAATAAGGCGCTGTTGATACAGCCGGTACACATCGGCGACTTGCTCATGGAAGAACCCGCTGTCTTGTTGCGCGAACGTTTCGTAGTCCATCAGCTCGTTCTTCGCCGAGCTGATGGCGGCACGGATGTTACGCGGCGGGAAGCGTTTCGGGTCCATGTCCAGGTCCCGAATGCACAGCGTGATCAGCCGCAGTGAATCTGCCGAGTCGTAGATCGAGAATGAAGAGCGGTATCCGAGGTTGTGGGCATCCGCCCGCAGAATCCGGGCGCATGAACTGTGGAACGTCGACACCCACATGCGTTCAGCCATCGGGCCAATGAGCTCACCAACTCTGTCCTTCATCTCAGCCGCGGCTTTGTTGGTGAAGGTGATGGCGAGGATCGCGTAGGGAGACACTCCGAGGTCGCGGATCAGGTGCGCGATTCTCCTGGTGAGCACACGGGTCTTACCGGAGCCGGCGCCGGCAACGACCAGCACGGGGCCTTCGGTGGCAGCAACGGCTTCGCGCTGGGAAGGATTGAGGTCTTCGAGAAGCAGGGAGTCAGTCATGGAGCCTGAAGTATACGGTGTCCCCACGACCTGATTACAGGGATGTCATTCCGGGTTACCCGATCCACAGAGCTGTCACGCCCACGTGCCGAGGCCACCCGCGCACGGTGCACAACGACGAGAGTCCGCGACGACCCGGGGAGAGTTACATACCGCTGAGAGCGGTGAGATTCGAACGCGCCTCTCTCTGCATCGCCTGGCGAAATGAAAGGGCAGACTCGACAACACCCGCGACAGCGGGAACCAACGTGCGCATGGTCGTGAGGACCTGTTCGGGAAATGCTGTGGGCCGTATCGATGCAAGGACGAGCACACCTATCAACGTGCCATGTCCACGAAGAGGCGCCGTGTACACCGACTCGATAGGTTTCCCTTCGGTTACCCGATCAACCGTTTGCCCCACCTCGACGAGGTGGAGCGCATCAGGGTGGGAATCAGTGCTTGAGAAGCGAGCAACGCTGCCCGCGGCGATCTGCTTGAGACGGCCCAGCTCGGCCTGGCCGACGACATCGGCTGCCCAATAGTGAACCTTCCGGTTCTCCATGGTCAACACGGCCCCGACGTCGTACTGCACGATATGCCTGATCTCAGCAAACACCTGCTCAATCGCTACGGGCACACTCAACGACCTCATTCCAATGGTGGTCATTGAGTTCACAACGGTCATCTCGAACAACTTACGATCGAGCATCTCGCAAACCCGCGTTAGCACGTCCGCAGCGCCCATCGAAGGTACCACGGGTGCTGTCGGCGCGCTGGTCAGATCAGTAAGCGCACGGGTTGCAAGCGCAGAATTGATCGCCGCCACGAGACCCGTTCCCAAGGAGTCCTTGGTGATATAACCATCCGCACCGGAGTTCTCACCCCAGTAGCGATCCTCCTCGGAGTCCAACGACGTGAGGATAAGAACCGGTATCTGTGCGGTGAGTGGGTCTTCCTTGATTAGGCGACAGGCGACGTAGCCGGTGAGCCGCGGCATCTTCACGTCAAGCAAAATCAAGTCCGGCGGTGTCTCGTAGACACTGGTAACCGCCTCGATACCATCGGCTGCAGTCGAGACCTCGAAGCCCTCACCCTCAAGAAGTTTGGAGACGGCCATCCGCAACACCGGAGAATCATCAGCGATGAGGATCTTCATCGAGACTCCCCCTTGGAGAGGAGCTGCGAAAGAGCGTCGGCAAGGGCCCCCTCGCGGAAATCATCCTTGTCGAGGAACACGTCAACTCCCGCGGCACGAGCACGGTTCTGGTCCTCGTCGGTAGCAACACCGGACAACATGACAATCGGCAGGCGGTCGAACCGAGCGCGAACCTCATCCACAAGAGCGACACCGTCTGCATCCGGCATTGAAAAGTCAACCACGAGCGCGTCAGCGCCGCGGGCGGAAAGTTTCTCAATAGCCTCAGCGGCACTCGAAGCAACGTCGGTCGCGTAACCCACTGAGGCGAGCGCTCCGGAAACGATCGCTCTGGCCCCCTGGGAGTCGTCGACGACCAGGATGCGGCTTCCTGTGACCCGTTCAACCGGTCCGCGACTTACCCGATCCACCAGCTCAACGGTGTCGAGTAGAAGTACCACCTCGCCACTTCCGAGCAACGCTGCTCCAGTGATGTGAGATGGTCCCGCGACGATCGGTCCTAGTTCTTTTGCTACCACTTCCTTGACGTCGGCCAAAGAATCGACAACAAAAGCGACAGTGCCCGACCGAGCGGTAACTACGACAAGTTGCTGACCCGGACCGCCGATGCTTTCTGTGCCGACGACATCTGACAGGTGGACCACGGGCAGGGTCGCTCTCTTCCACGTCATTGTCTCCGGGTCAGAACCGCTCAGAACGACCTCGGCTAGGGGCATTGTGTCATCGACGGTCGCTTCCGGAAATCCCCACATCTGATCGCCCGTGCGAACAATCATCACGCACTGCAGCGCACGGGTTGTGGGTACCACCAACGAGATCCCGGTTCCCTCACCGGGTTTTGACTCGATCGTGACGCGCCCGTACAGATCCTCGGCCGCCGCTGCTACACGGTGGAGTCCTTCCCCACGGCCGCCGACCTCGGTGACGTCGATCGTCGCGAACCCTTTCGAGAACAGTATCGGTGTCAAGGCCTTCGGGTCGGCGCTGCGTCCGGCTGTGTACAGGCCCCGGTCGACTGCAATCTTGCGAACACCCTCCCAGTCGATGCCGGCTCCATCATCGGCAACCAGCAGCTCCAATCGGTTTTCCTTCAGGGTGGCGCTAACAACTACTTTTGCGCTTCGTGGTTTGCCGGCTGCTTCGCGTTCGGCAGGCAGTTCAACGCCGTGCAACACCGCGTTGACGACCATTTGACGCAGCGGGTCGGCAATGCGCTCACGTACCTGACGGTCAATGAATATGTCCGGATCGGCGTCGATTTCGAATGACACATCCTTGCCTAGCTTCTTCGACAAGTAGCGAACCAACTGGTTGAGCGTTGCGGTAACGTCACTTAGCGGCACCGAGGCAAGCGCGAGGGCGTCCGCTTCGAGACTCACTGCCGCCCGATCGAGACCGGCAAGCGCCTCAATCATCGAGTCCGGGATGGCGCTCGAGGTATCGGCAGCAGCTTCGGAGAACGCGGCCTGAAGGCTGAGACGGATGCTCGCGACGTTGTTGATCATCCGATAGAGGGATCCGGCGTTCACGTTGACCGCTTGCTCGGTCGCCCATGTATTCAACGCTCCGAGCAACCCACCGAGATCGGTCGTGTCCGCGTATCGCAACAACTGTGACGACGTCGTGGTATCGCCGAGACGCTGGTCGACATCTTCATCAGAATCAGCAACCGCTGGTGTCAGGCCGGCAACAGCCTTGTCGAGCAAGTCGAGGATGTCCTGTGTATCCGCCGCGGCCGTGGCGCCGCCGTTCTCAGGAAGATCGGGATCGACGCTATCGGCGCTGTCTTCCTCTGGTTCAGACAACTCCCACTCCACCGCCTCTTCGACGGCGTTGAGCTTCTTCCAGAGTCGAAGCGTACCGATCTTGGCGTTCGCACGGCTGGCGGGAGTTAGCTCCTCCACGAGCCGTTTGATAAGCGCGCCGAGCTCCTCGTCGGCGGGATGTGAACCCTGTTGGATCTCACGCCACAATCGCTCAAGAACGTCGCCGACTCGTGCGATCGCGTCGAATCCCATCACTCGGCCGGTTCCCTTGATGGTATGCGCTTGTCGAACCATCTCCCCCGATAGCTGTTCGCTCAACGACCCCTCGACCATCGCGGTGCTGCCTTCGACAAGGCGCGCCGAACGTTCCTCGACTTCGCCGAGGAACATCTCGAGCAACTCGGGATCTGCGGCCCAGGTCACGTAGCCTCATCTTTCTGCTTGATTGTCTCGATCTGTCTATCGACGCCGGAACCCCGGCCCTTGAGACATCAGACCCGGAATCGAGTGTCTTCAACACAGCAATTTCCACATCCTGGTTGCGATAGTGGACGGGCTGTTCGAGGCGGCACAAAACCCGATCCGAGTGTTGGCTCAGACCGGGTTCTATTCCAGTTCCGCAGTGGACGCAGAAGACTACGAATTAAGCGATCGGATATAGGCGACGACGTCCGCAAGGTCAGCATCGTCCAACGACGGATTGCCACCCTTGGGCGGCATGCCGACTCCGGTCGTGTTCGCCGGATCCGACGGATCCCGACCAACCTTGATGAACTCGACAAGGTCGGAATCTGCAAGAGCGTTGACGAACTCCGAGCCCACGAGGGGAAGACCCAACCCGGGAACACCAACGGCTCCCGCTGCATGACATGCCGCGCACGACGCGCTGTAGATCGCTTCGCCGTTCGCGGCATCACCATCGAGGGCGACACCACCACCGGATGCAACCGGGGTTGATGTAGCGGCACTCGTTGTTGCTACAACGGTGGTCGAGGTGGGCGTTGCGTCAGCGCTGACGTCACCCGACGGACCAACTCCCACCGCCAGCGCAATGAGTCCAACCGCGACAGTCGCCGCGACACCTGCGAATGCGCCGAGGGCGATCCAGCCACCCTTCGAGAGCTCCGAGCCCTGATCTTGCTGTTCAACCATCCAGGTACAACTTCCGTATCCGACAACGTTATCTTGATATCCTAGGAAACAATACCGGCCAGTCGCTCACTAGTGCCGTTCGGCCCTAACCAGGGATTTACGGAATTCGTAGTTTGGCGAAAACGAGGAGAGGGTCCATCTTGGGAGTTACACGTCGAGAGTTCTTTTTCGCCGGCGTCGCCGGCGGTGCAGTTGCTGCGATCGGGGTGTTGATCCCTATCGCGGTCGCCGACCGGGACAGCACCCCGCCGTCGGCTGCGGGAACAACACCACCACCGCCTGCCGCCCCGCCAACCACACCCACCACAACGATCGCACCGGACCCCGATGCAAGCGCCGCAATGGTCGGATTCTTCCCGAGTGTGACCGTCACGACATTGTCAGACCTCAAGGAAGGGATGCCAATCACCTTTGACTATCCACAGGTCGGGCAGTCAAACATCCTGGTAAAGATGGGTGAGCCGGTCATCGGTGGAGTTGGACCCGATGACGACATCGTTGCGTTCAGTCGACTGTGCACCCACATGGGTTGTGTCGTGCCGGACTACAAACACGAGCACAAGGTACTCGGCCCGTGCCCCTGTCACTACACGACGTTCGACCTCGTCCACGGGGGCATCGTCTCGATGGGTCAGGCGACCCAGAACCTTCCCCAGATCTTGCTGAGCGTCAATGATGCCGGTGATGTGGCGGCGGATGGTGTTTTCCGTCTCGTCTATGGCTATGCAAACACCCTTGAAGGATCACAACTCGTCGGAGACCAGACATGAACAGCGCATTGCCATCACTCGTACCGATCCCGCCGGTGGACGCCGAGGTCAAGCAGATCTGCTGTGAATACTGTCCCGTCGCATGCGGGTACAAGGTCTTCATGTGGCCCGTCGGCTCCCAGGGAGGAACCACTGCCGCGGACAACGCCCTGAACACCGACCTCCCGACTACCCCGCTGTCGGGACGTTGGGTATCAGAGAACATGCATACGGTCGTCGACATCAAGGGTGTCGCCACCAACGTCATCATCATGCCGGATTATGAGATTGAAGCGGTCAACATCGGTGGCACCCACTCGGTGCGCGGAGGAGCTCTCGCACAGAAGCTGTACCGAGCCGATGGTCTCACCGCCGACCGGTACAAGACACCGCTGCTCAAGGTCAGTGGCGAACACATCCCGATCTCGTGGGAGATGGCGACGGACCTCGTCGCCGAACTCTCGACGTATACGATCGAGACGTGGGACGAGCTTGCCTGGGGTTTCAAGATCTACTCATACCAGTTCTATGAGAATGTGTTCTCCGGAACCAAGCTTGCTCTTGGGATGATCGGCACACCGAACTACTCGCCGCATCACGCTCCCGCGGCCGGTGATGATGTGCCCGGTCTCTCTGACTGCGGTATCGACGCCTTCGGCTCCGCATACGCCGACGACAAAGAAGCCGACGTGCTCTTCATCTCGGGTTCCGACCCGTACGAGACCAAGACAGTGCGCTTCACAACGTGGCAGGTACCTGGCGGAGCGAGGCTCATCTACGTCGACCCTCGCAAGACATTCACTGCGAACTACGCCGAAAACAACAACGGACTCCACCTCCAGGTAAAGCCGGGCACCGACGTTGTTCTGTACAGCGCACTCGTGAGATACATCATTGAGCAGGGTTGGGAGGACACCGAGTTCATTGACGCCTACATCGCGTCCACCGAGGAGGTCGCGGCGGAAGGTAAATGGCGTCGGGCTCGTTTCGGCCGCTCCTTCGATGGGCTCAAGGCCGACCTGGCGTCGCAGCCGGCGTTTGAACTTGAGCGAGCGTCGGAGATCACGGGTGTGCCCGTCACAAAGATTATCAAGGCTGCAGAAATGATGACCGGAGCCGGCTTCGATCGGCCCAAGACGATGGTGCTCTTCGAAAAGGGTGTGTACTGGTCACACAACTACGAGAACACCGCCGCCATCGGCAATCTCGGACTCGTTCTTGGCGCCACCGGGCGACCCGGACGCGCCACCGGCCGCATGGGTGGCCACCAGCGTGGTGGTCAGTCGGCAGCCGGATACCCGAAGGACAAGTCTCCGCATTTCTTCGAGACCCCCGAACAAGCAGTTGAGATGGACACCGAACGGTGGCTGTACGAGGGCAACACTCGTTTCCGTTGGATCGTGGGCACCAACTGGATCAGCGCCATGGGCGCCTCTCAAGAAGTACGCCGACGTGTTATCGAGCTCACCGGCATCGGTGATACGGTGGACACGACCGACTACGCCCGCACCCTCGCACAGCTGAAGGCTCGGATGGACCAGGGCGGCACCGTGATCGTGCACCAGGAGGCCTATCCGAACGATTCCACCGGTGTTGCCGACATCATCCTCCCAGCCGGAACCTGGGGTGAAGATAACTACACCAGGAACAACTCCGAGCGCCGTCTTCGTCTCTACGAGAAGATCATGGATCCTCCGGGAGATGCAAAACCCGATTGGGAGATCTTCGCCATGGTGGCGAAGAAGATGGGTTTCGAAGGATTCGATTGGAAGGATACGAACGAGATCTTCGAGGAGGCGGCTCCGCGGTCTGCGAGTGGGCGTCGAAACTATGAGGAACTGGTCAAGAAGTCGCGGGCGGACGGTATACGTGCCCATGATCTTCTGAAGACCTACGGCACGACCGGCATCCAGACCCCGATCAAGAACGAGGGTGGCGAGCTTGTCGGGACCGAACGTCTGCATTCCGACTTGAAGTTCAAGACCGACTCGAAGAAGGCGAACTTCGTGTTCGCCGACTGGGAGGTCGTGGACGAACGCAACAACATCCTCAAGCCACTCGACGATCAGGTGTGGGTCCTCAACGGCCGAGTGAACGCTCTGTGGAACAACATGTCGGACAACACTCGACGACAGTTGTCAGCGGAGCGGTGGCCATCCAACTTTTTGGAGGTCAGCCCTGAGGATGCGAAGACGTGGGGTGTTGAGTCCGGCGACCTGCTGAGCATCACCTCGCACAACGTGCTGAGCCCTGTCGGTGAACGGGTCACCGGTTCCTTCACCGCAGTGGCGTATGTCTCGGATATCGTGCCACCCGGTGTGACGTTCGCCTATATGGCCTTCCCGGGAAGTGAGTCGAACTCGATCACGTCGGCAGACACGAGCCTGCAGCCACTGAACCTGAGGAACAACTTCAAGCTCGCCGCTGCAACAGTGGAGAAGATCGGCACCACGGACCTGAAGGAAACCATGTCATTCGCTCCAAGAAACCTGGCTCCCTGAGGCCGGGGAAAGAACCGATGGGTTGCGGTCGGATATACAGCCCAGTGCACCTGACAGTCTCCGGTCAGTTGTACCTGCCACGGTCGGCTTTCTTCTCGACTGACCATGGCTCTATCCGACCGCAACCCCTTGGCCAGTTCCCTTAGGTTCAAAGCCCGAGGGTTTCACACACACCCGGTTACCCACAGGCCCAACGCAATCGCACCGACAGACAAGAACCACCGACCCTCTCATACGCGCCGCACCCGGCATCCGGGCGTCATACGCGCCCGTGTCCGACCGATCTTGCTCCTACACATCGTTCGGTTCTCAAGAACTTGAAGAATGACCAGGCGGCGAGAGCGGTCAGCAGATGCCAAACGGCGTGAGCTTGCAGGATCGAATCGGGGTTACATCGAGGGCTCTCAGGGACCCCTGTGGTCCATATCGCATAGGCGACCATGAAGAAGGCGAATCCTGCCCAATACCAAGGGGTGTAGGTCCGCCGGGTGCTCGGAGGGTGTCTTGCGAACGCAGCCGGCATCCAGAACAACAGAACCCACCAGTACCTACCGATGTTGTTGACCATCACGGCCGGAGTAATGCCAAAGATGATGGCG
>BDTL01000165.1 GCA_002898115.1 bacterium BMS3Bbin02
TTCCCCGGAGTTACGGAGTAACTCCCAAGGAACGCCGCAGGCGTTCCCGTGGGCCCACCTGGATTTGAACCTAAGGACTTGAACCACAAGTCGGTCATGGTCCCTGTCTCATCGTTTGAACCGACACGCGGATCAGGAATGCACGCGTCTACGGGTAGCTGGATTCGAGCCCGACAGGGCTTGAAGCTTGCGGGGATAGTGTGTGTCGAGTGGAACGCGGCAGGTGTCCCCGCGTTCCCCGGAGTTACGGAGTAACTCCCAAGGAACGCCGCAGGCGTTCCCGTGGGCCCACCTGGATTTGAACCAGGGACCTCATCCTTATCAGGGATGCGCTCTAACCAGGCTGAGCCATGGGCCCGAAGGAAGCGTGAGCATACCACCTCCCCGGTACACGCGGAAGACGAGATAGAGGGTTCAAGTACCCTCATGAGTTCTCGCCGGGGGATCGCGAGTACAATCACCTCACCCCTGGGGACGTAGCTCAGCCTGGCAGAGCACCTGATTTGCATTCAGGGGGTCGTCGGTTCGAATCCGATCGTCTCCACCCGGAAAAACAGACTTGGTTCTTCGCTCTATGGAGTGGACGCCGTTGTCTGTGAACTGTGTGTGCAGTCGATCGCACTCGCCACAGAGGATCGAGAACAACCTCGTTTCTGTCATTGGTCAGATCGCTCTTCACACCGTGGCGAAAGTGAGATACCGATGACCGACGCAGTAATCGTTGACGCTGTGCGCACACCCGGGGGACGTCGCGGGGGACAACTCAAGGACTGGCATCCCGTGGACCTGCTATCCGAAGTTCTCAAGGCTCTTGCCAAACGCAACAACCTCGACCCATCGTTGATCGATGACGTGATCGTCGGGTGTGTCTCGCAGCTTGGTGAGCAGGCAATGAACGTGGGGCGCAGCGCCGTTCTCGCTGCCGATTTTCCTGAGACTGTCCCTTCGACAACTGTCGATCGCCAGTGTGGCTCAAGCCAACAGGCAGCACATTTTGCTGCCCAGGGTGTTATCGCCGGCGCGTATGACATTGTGATCGCCGCTGGTGTCGAATCGATGACGAGGGTGCCGATGGGCTCGTCGATGGAGGGTCCGGGAAAGCCGTTCGGACCGCGAGTATTCGATCGGTACGACCACCGTCTCGTCCCTCAAGGGATCTCCGCCGAGCTCATCGCGGAGCAGTGGGACATTTCCCGTGAGGAGATTGACGTGCTTGCGTATGAGTCCCACATGCGTGCGAATCGCGCCACCGAGGAGGGCCGGTTCGATAGCGAGATCATCCCCATCGAGGTGAGGCGCGACGACGGGACCATTGAAATGGTGACCCGTGATGAAGGCATTCGTCCCTCCACAAGCCTGGAGGGTCTCGCCGGCCTGCGTGCCGTGTTCAAAGATGATGGCATAGTCACAGCCGGCAACTCATCGCAGATCTGCGACGGTGCGGCGGCGGTTCTCATCATGTCCGCTGAGAAAGCCCAGGAATTGGGGTTGAAACCCCGTGCACGGTTTCACACGTTTGCACTTGCGGGTACCGATCCGGTGACGATGCTCACGGGGCCCATTCCAGCCACGAGGAAGGCGCTCGAAAAGGCTGGCATGACGATCGACGACATCGACCTGTTCGAGGTGAATGAAGCTTTCGCGACCGTGATTGCCGCATGGCAACGCGAGACCGGCGCAGATCTCGCGAAGACGAATGTCAACGGTGGTGCGATGGCCTTGGGGCATCCTCTCGGGGCGTCTGGTGCGAAGCTCATGACAACATTACTCAACGAACTTGAGCGCACCGGGGGTCGGTACGGTCTTCAGACCATGTGCGAGGGCGGCGGTCTCGCGAACGCAACGATCATCGAGCGGCTGGACTGAACCCGGGTGTTCACCTACGTGGTCGCTGCCGTTTTCGGTGTTGTAATTTTCCGGACGATCGCGTGGGGAGTGAAGATGCTCGCGATCCCGGTGCCGCCCGAACCCGACCCCGACGATGTCGGTGAGGTTGATCAGACCTACAAATGCAGTGTCTGTGGCATGCGTCTGACAGTGACCCACGCCCAAAGTGAGGACATCGAACCTCCGAGGCATTGCCGCGAGGACATGGACCCGGTCTGGGAGCCCGAAGAGGCCACGTGAAGACACTCCCAGGACGAGGAGTGACACGCGTGTAGTTTTCCCCAGCCTGTGGAAGAATCCGTGGATAATTACGCAGGTGTGATTCGATACGGCGCGTGTCATGGTCCGTTGCGCCTCAACGGGCGAGCGATGGTTCAGCGCTGAATCCGGAGGGTTCAGTCGTCAGGTATTGTCACACACGATCGTGGCCGACAAACAGGACGGGATCGCTGTCGGGTCGAGCGGGTGCGCCAGCGAAATCAAAAGAAGGGGCGGCACCTTCCGGCACCGCCCCGTCCTTGTAAGAGTGTTTAGCCGGTCAGGCGTCAAAACAGGAGAACATTGCGCCTATCAGTGATGCTTGAGCGTCGGGCGCCGCATCTTCGCCGGCGAATGTCACGACGAGCATGTCCTCAAGGACTTCGTCGGTGAATGCCTCGGAGAAACACGCGATCTGTCCTTCTGTCATGTCTGCGCCTTCGGCTGAAAAGCTGTCAATGATCATGTCCCGCATTGGTACACAGTCGAGGAACAGCCCCGCCATTTGGCGAGCCTCGTCGACGGGAACTGTGAAGTTCGGATCATCGGACCCGGTGCCGATTTCTTCGAGTCGTGCGATGCCAAAGGCGCCAACATATTTTTCGCCGACACACACTGCCTGATCCTCGCTGACACTGACCCCGTCGCCTTGGTCATCGAAGCCTTCCCTGAAACCAACTGCGAATTCCTGTGCCGCCAGCTTCTCTTCGCTGTTCAACCCGCCCCCGGATCCGGCCCCGGAGCCGCCCCCACACGCGGCGACCACGAGTGCCATGGCCGCAATAAGTGCAATCTTCTTCATGTCTGCTGTATCTCCTAGTAACGATTCTATAGGCGGCAGACGTTGAAAGTCTCCAGCCCTCTACTATCTTCGGCCATCGTGGCTTGGGTGTTAGGGATGCGTGTTCTTGGGCACGCGTAACCAAGTCTTGCAGGTGACCGGCGCGGATCGAAGGACTTGAGGCGCACTCACCGATTCGCACCGCCGGAAACCGAGCAACACTCGCCGGCTAACGGTAATCCATGGTCATCGCGAAACCCACCCCGATGAGGGCAAGTCCGAAGAGCAGCAACGTGTTTCTTGGTGTTCCCGGAATGAAGGCCATGTAGTTGACAACGATGATGACGGCTCCGGCGCCCATCGTCGAGAACATCGTGGTTACATACCACTTGGGGGACGGACCCTTCGATTTGGCAGGGTCTCGTGTTGGTGGCGGCGTAGGCCGCTTGTTGGCGCTCTTGCGCCCCTTAGATACAGGCATAGCTCAATAGGGTAGTCAGTCTGGTCGTTATACCTCAATAGGAATGATGTATACCGTCGGCAGGTTTATCCTGCTGGAAGCCGTAGGCCCATTGGGGATGGAGACGTTTTGCAAACTCACGAGATCGCAGGTGCCGAGGCCGAGCTGGTCAACGGCACCAATGGTGACGTACCTTTGAACGATTCTCCGTCGCGATCTCGCCTGGCGCGCGTCACGCGGGGCTTTGGGTGGCTCTTCATAAACGTCGGTCTTTTCCTCGTGGGATTTGTGATCCATGCACTCTTCATCACGACGTATTTTGCCAACCAGAATCAGAGTGCGCTTACCGAGCAGCGCATCGAGAACTACAAGACGGTGGTCATCGAGGAGGTTGAGTGGACACCTCCCACGGATGTTCTCGCGATCGAAGATCCAGAAATCGGTCAGCTTATATCCCAGGGACCGACCGAGATACTCACGATCCAACGAGAGGCGGTGCCTCCGCTGGGTGAAGCGTTTGCGATTATCAGAGCAGACATCCCATCGCTCGCCAACGGATGGAACGTTGTCGAGGGTGTCAGCGTTGCGAATCTCAAGAACGGCGCCGGTCACATGCCTGGAACCCCGCTTCCCGGGCAACCGGGTAACTCGGTCATCGCGGGACACCGAACGACCTACGGTGCGCCGTTCAGCGACCTTGACCTCCTGGAAATCGGCGACCCGATCGAAGTCGAGACGGCGCTCGGTCTCAATGTCTATGTGGTTCGTGAAGTCATCATTGTTGATCCGACTGACGTCTGGGTGACCGACAACCGCGATGGGGCTTGGCTCACTCTGACGACGTGCGAGCCAAAGTTCTCCGCGCGCAAACGCCTCATCGTGTTCGCTGAACTCGTCTCAGGACCAAACTTCGCTACGATCCAGGGTTCCTTATGATGATGAAACGCGCCTACCAAGCTCTTCCTGGACCGACTCCGGTCCGAGTAATCCTTGCCGTTCTGGCGATTCTCGTGTTCCTGGTCGCGCTCAACTTCGTCTACGAATGGATGGGAACTACGTTCCTTGACAGCAGAGGAACCCTGGGGTGAGGGTTCTCGTTGTCGATAACTACGACTCCTTCACCTTCAATCTG
>BDTL01000166.1 GCA_002898115.1 bacterium BMS3Bbin02
TCAGTCGCGAGGCATGATCGGTGGAATGGGAATCGTTGCGGGGGGTCTTCCCATCGCGACAGGGGCGGCGCTTGCTTCCAAATATCTCGGACGCGATTCGGTGGCCGTCGCCTTCTTTGGAGACGGAGCGGTCCACCAGGGGGCGTGGCACGAGGCCCTCGAGTTTGCGAGCCTGTTCCAGTGCCCGGTCGTGTTCGTCTGCGAGAACAACCTGTACGCCGAGACAACGGCTGTGGACTATCACCTCCTCGCCGGATCCGTGAGTGCCATGACGGGTCCCTACCGCATCCCATCGGTCCAGATCGACGGTATGGATATCTTCGCGGTGCGTGACGCAACCGCGACGGCGTGCGAGAGGGCCCGCAGCGGAGGTGGACCGACTCTCATTGAAGCCATGACGTACCGCTACGGCGGTCAATATGAGGGAGACACTCAAACGTACAAACCGCCCGAAGAAGTAGCCCACTGGCGGGGACGCGACCCCCTGCTGCGGTTCCGTGCCGACACAGCCACGCGTTTGAGCATGGCAACCCTCGATGGTATCGAACGGTCGGTCCAGGCCGAGGTCGACGCTGCCTTCGCAGCCGCCGAGGCGGCACCCTGGCCCGATATTTCCCAGGTGACAACCGACGTCTACACCCCGCTGGCGTGAGGAGACTGTCATGACACGAACGCTCAACGTCAAAGATGCCATCAACGAGGCGCTCCGCCAGGAGATGACCGCGGACAGCCGGGTGATCCTCATGGGCGAGGACATCGCGGGCGGCGCCGGACGCGACACCGACTACCCACCCGCGGCCGACGCCTGGGGTGGACCGTTCGGTGTCACCCAGGGGCTCCTTCCTCTGTTCGGGCGGGAAAGGGTGATCGATACTGCCATTGCGGAGACCGGATTCGTCGGCGCCGCGATCGGCGCCGCGATTGCAGGTCTCCGCCCCGTGGTCGAGATCATGTACGTCGACTTCATCGGCACCTCGTTTGACCAGCTCTTGAACCACGCCGCGAAGCTACGTTACGTCTACGGTGGCAAAGTTTCGGTACCCATGGTTGTGCGTACCGTTGCGGGTGCAGGATTCCGGGCTGCCGCCGAGCACTCCCAGACCCTGTATTCGCTGTACACCCACGTCCCCGGATTGAAGGTTGTCGCACCCGCCACCGCCGCGGACGCCAAGGGTTTGCTCATCAGCGCCATTCGCGATCCCGATCCCGTGATCTTTATCGAGCACAAGCGCCTCTACATGGAACATGACGAGGTCCCGGAAGAACCGTATGCCATCCCGTTCGGAGTCGCCCGGATCGTCCGCCCCGGGCGCGATGTCACGATCGTCGGTGTCCAGAAGATGGTGCACACGGCTATCGACGCAGCCGAGCATTTAGCGAAGGACGGTATCGAAGCCGAGGTGATCGACCCACGCACGTACTCGCCGCTCGATAGCGAGACAATTCTGCGCTCGGTGATCAAGACAGGACGCTTGGTGGTGGTCGACGAGTCGCATCCACGTTGCTCGCTCGCCACCGATATTGCTGCGTTGGCTGCCGACACTGCATTCCATGCACTGCGCGGACCCATCAAGATGGTGACCGGTGCCCACGCTCCGGTTCCGTTTAGCCCACCTCTGGAGGATGCCTACGTTCCCGATGCCGCTCGCATCGTCGCCGCGGTACGCAGCCAGTTCGAGGAGACCACCGGTTAACCCGCAACGGCTGCGGAGTCGCTGTTGACGACGAGGCGCAGCGGCGACACCATCCCTGCATCAGACAGGTGACGCATCGCCTGCTCCTGCGCCGAGGTGAGCTCAATGGCACCGTGACCGTCGAGAACGGCGGTCACGAAACAATCCGCACAGGCATCGGTCTGCTCCAATTTGCATACTCCGCAGTCAATGATCATCGTCGGTCCTTTCGATCGTTCCCGTCGATACCAAGAACCGTACGGACCGGGTGTGACAAAAACAACGCGTGTCACACCACAGGGTTGGTAGCGTGGCATCAGCAAAGGAATGGAACAATATGCGTCTCGGACTGAACATCGGCTACTGGGGACCCGGACCCGCCGTCCCGCTCGAATTGATTCAAGAGGCTGAGAATCTCGGTTTCGATATTGTTTGGGCCGCGGAAGCATGGGGCTCGGACGCCGTGACAGTGCTCTCGTGGATCGCGGCGCAAACCGAAAAGATCAAGGTAGGGGCTGGCATCCTTCAGATGCCTGCCCGCACCCCCGCCATGACGGCGATGACCGCAGTCACACTCAACGAGCTCTCCGGTGGCCGGTTCGAACTCGGCATCGGTCTGAGCGGACCGCAGGTCGTTGAGGGGTGGCATGGCCTCCCGTACGGGAAACCGTTAGGCAAGACCCGTGAGTACGTCGAGATCCTCCGCACGATCTTTGCCCGCAAGGAACCTCTCACCCACGCCGGGAAGCATTACACGATTCCTTACAACGGCGACGACGCCACGGGCCTCGGCAAGCCGCTCCGCCTCATCACCCACCCGACGCACGACGTCCCGATCCTGATCGCCTCCATCGGACCAAAGAATGTCGAACTCACAGCCGAGATCGCCGATGGATGGCTACCGGTGTTCTACTCCCCTTCCCAGGCGCCGCACATCTATCAGCCGCTACTTGACGCCGGGTTCGCGAAGAGCGGGGACCCGGACAAGGCCGCCCGTTTCGATATCGCACCGAGCCTGTCAGCAGTTATCACCGATGATCTCGAGTCGGCCCGCCGCCAGGTGAAACCCATGGCGGCGCTGTACATCGGAGGCATGGGCGCCAGGGGCAAGAACTTCTACAACAACCTCACCCGTCGGTACGGCTTCGAAGAGGCCGCAGAGACGATCCAGGACCACTATCTCGCCGGGAACAAGATGGCCGCAATGGAGGCCGTCCCGGACGAGCTCGTCGATCAGATCAACCTCATCGGCCCCCGCGAGAAGGTCGCCGAAGAGATTGAAGTCTGGAAGGCTGCCGGCGTCACAACCTTGAACGTATCCGCTACCGACATCACAACTTTGCGCACGCTCGCCGAACTGGTGTTGTAGGCCGCCAAGAAGCACCGAACAGAATAAGGCGTCGCCATTGGACGATCACTTGGACCTGCCTAACACGTGCAGAGGCCGAAGACGGGCGAGCCCGATCTCTTGCCCGCATTGTCGCAGCCTGGTAAATTCCAGATACGGCATAGCAAAGTGCGGGGTAGGGTCCGCCTAGCTTTGAGTGAGGGAACATGACGAAGCGCATCACCATCCTTCTGATTGTCTCTGCACTCTTTGTGGCAGCTGGACCAATCGGAGCTTCAAACGAGTTCGTGGACTTTGAGGTCCCGGATGACTACGTCGGTCCGGCCATCGACTGGATCGAGCCCAAAGAAGTTCAACCAGGCCACGTGGACCTCGACTGGTACGACCCGAAGGGCCAACCGGTTGTGCAGTACGCCGCGCAGTTCGGTGTGGATGCTGAAACGGCTGTCACTCTGCTTCGATGACAACGGGCACTAAACGATCGAAATGCTGACTTTCAAAACCTCGATTCGTACGGGCTTGCTCGAGTCGTCAACCCTTCACCAACGAACGGCGAAGGAGGCCTTGAGGTCTTTCTGAAAGATCCGACAGCGGAGGACCTTGCCGCTGTCGAGCCCCTCCCGAAACCGCCGATTGGCACCGTTATCGTCCGTGAGGCCTTCTTCACGGCGGCTGAGGCATCGGAACTCGTCGAACAGGAGCGAGAGAGGTTTCGGAATGAGTCGGACGCGATACCTTCTTCGTCGTGACAACTGATTGGGAAACAGGAGTCGTCGCCGGAGTGATCAAGGAAGGACCTACGGTTACGGAATCAGATGGTTGCGCCCTGAGCACCCAAACCGGAGGCACTGCCAACGGCGGTCGATCACTCACAGTCGCGGATCCCACCGACTGCTCTGCACCGAAGCCACCGTGTACGGCGGCGTTTGGGGTGTACTTCAACGGGAAACAGGGAGTGCTCACCGCAGGCCACTGCGCCACTGTTCTACTAGGTGTACCTCAGGGTCAACACTTCGTAACAGACACTGTTGAAGGTCTCGACCTTCGTTGCGTAAACCCGTGCAGTGTCGCAACCAAGGGATACTTCCCGAACTACACATCCGCTGAGTATTCGGCAACTCGATCATACGCCGCGCTACGTCCGTACTACAACGACTACACCTTGGGGTGGGACGACTATGCGGTGTGGAGGGAGAGATACGCGTCGACGCAACCGTCGGGCGAACTGTACATCGTTCCGGGCGGAACGGCAGGCTTGAACGGGTTCTTTGGGGGTTTCTTTCACATTACGTCGTTTGCGAAGGACAGCCAGTTTCCGAATGTAGGCACATGGGTTTGCCAGGGTGCAGGAAACCTAGCGCTGAGAGGAGGTCTCCACTGCGGGTTCATCGAGAACAATCCTGGCATCACGTTCACAACAACAACGCACCGGTCAGTCGACATCGAATGGGGAGTTCTATCAAAGCCCGGCGGTGGGGAAGGGTCCTCCGGCGGACCCTGGTTTTACGACAACATCGGACTCGGCATCCACACCGGTGTAAGCACGGGCCCGAACTTCTGGGGTAGCTTCGAGCGAATTGAACCGGTGTTCATCCAGTTGCAGCAGGTCTCTAGTACGACCAAGCTCTACTGCATGAGTTCGGCCACCGGCGGATCGACCGTGACTTGCGTGCCATGAAACCGATAGACATCGCCCGCCTTCTGCTGGTGATCGGTGCTGCGCTGATCGTGCTGGCAAGTTGCACCGGGTCATCCCTACCTACCGACGCCGATCCTCAGAATGACACAACTCAGGCTGTCGAGACGGTGCCTCAAAACGACACCACCCAGCCAGTTGAGACAGCACCGCAGACTTCCAGCTCGGTGCCCGCTACGACGGTACCTCCAGACGAAGCTGTTCAACCCATTGCGAGCGTTCGCGACGCAATTGGCGCACCGACAGGTACAGAGGTTCGACTCTTTGGCAAGGCGGTGTTCACGGACGGCGTTATGTGGTTGTGCGGCTCGATACTTCAGAGCGGCATTCCCTCCTGCGGTGAGGGCATAGAGATCGTCGGCATTGGTGTCGATGCCTTCGGAGAAACCCAAACCTTCCTTGCTGGCACGGACATTTGGTCGGTAGAGCCGATAACCGTCGTGGGAGTGATCCACGACGGACTGGTGGTCGCGATTTCCTCACAACCCCCCGAATGACACCTCAGAACCTATTGAGAGAGTCCCGGATGCGCTAGGTACACCGACAGGTACCGAGGTTCGGCTTGTCAGCAAAGCGGTGTTTGAGAACGGTGAGGTGTGGATGTGCAGCCTGATACTCGAAACCGGCGCGCCCTCCCGTTGCGGTAACGGTATCCAGGTCGTCGGCATCGGCCTGGAAGCGTTCGGAGAGACCGAGACGTTCTTCGGGGGTCCCGGCATCCGGGCAGTGGAGCCGATAACTGTCGTGGGAGTGATCCACGACGGAGTTGTCGTCGCGATATCCTCTGAATCGAGCTAGGAGTCACGCTCACCCGAGCCAGGCGACGAGCGCGTCGGACCAGAGGACGAGTGCGCCACGCTCTTCGCTCCGTTCGCGCAACTCCCGATCGTTTGATACGACAACGGTGTAGGGAGCCGCTGCCCGCTCGACAATTGCGTCATCGGCGCTTTGATGCGACGGGGCGAACGCAACGTCGACCAGCCTGCCGGAACGCACAGCTCGCTCGCCCTCCTTGGCGGAATCGAACACGACCAGAACCGAACCGTTGCTGGCGCGACGTGCCAGTTTGGAGAGCCTCCGCTCGACCTCGCGCCGCGCCTCAGCGGGGTCCGTCATCGCCTTCCCCAACGCAAATGAGAGGTTGTAGCCGTCGATCACCCAACGAGATTGTGGGGAGTGATCGAGCAGCCACGCAACGGCTTCCTTACTGTCCGGGCGTACACCAGGTGGCAATGATGGTCGCCGATCGATCTCGGCACTGACCACGTCGGACGAACCGACAGATCCCACCGGACGGCCACCTGAGGAGAGAGCGACAAGCTGGTCGAGTTCGCGAGCAAACCGAACCGGGTCGCTACGGTCGTGTTCAATCTCGCCACTTTGTATCTGGCGCAACAGAGTTGCCCGCTCGGTCTTCAGCTTGCGCACCTCGGATCGAGCGTTTTCCCGATCCTCGCGCAGGGTTGCGGATTCATTCCGAGCGAGCTGTAACTCGGCGGCCGCAGCCGCGGAGGCCCTCCGATCAGCATCGTTTGTTCGTTCGAGGTCTCGTAGCCGGCGCCGCAGGCCTTCAATCTTCCCGTCGATATCCTCCAACTTTTCGGCCGCTGTCAGTTCCTTGCGCAGTGCCTCGATTCGGCGCTTCGCTTCGCCAAGCTGTGTCGCGGCCGCACGTAGCTCGTCGGCCTGTTTCCGATTGAGGACAGCGCTAGCTGCCGCCTCAGACTCCACGATACGCGTCGCCACACTGTGCCACCACGCAGCCGGTTGGTCGACAAACCCCTGGACAAGGGCGTTGTCAAACGGCCCGCGATCAGCGATCTGCTTACGAAACCAATCGTTTTCGACGATGGCATTGAGGAGGGTCCCCGCCAGGGGCGGTGGTAGCCTTCCACCGCTGTACCGTTCGACGGGTCGCAGGGCAGCCGGAACGTCATCCAGATCAAGATCACGCACGACGCTGCGCGCGATCTGCACAACATCATCAAACGATCGTGCATGACGTATCCAAAACCGCTTCATCTGCCTCTGCCTCCTCCCGATAGACTCGTCAATGTCGATGAGCTTGACACCAAGTCACAGGATGCCATACTCGTCGCACAAGTTCGTTAAAGGAACTCGACATGGCCCGGACCCTCAACCTCGTAATTCTTAGGTAGGCGCATAGAAACGCCGTAGTTTCTCATGCGCCGACACCCTCCTCACGGAGGGTTTTTTTGTACCCACACCAACGAATCGCACCATCACAACGGAGCACCACGATGAGCGAACAACTCACCGGAGCACAAGCCCTTCTACGATCCCTCGAGCTCGAGGGTGTCGAGGTAGCGTTCGGGGTACCGGGCGGTGCGGTACTACCGCTCTACGACCCGCTGTTGGACTCCTCTATTCGCCACGTTCTCGCCCGCCACGAACAGGGGGCAGGCCACATGGCATCCGGGTACGCTCACGCTTCCGGCAAGGTCGGCGTCACCATTGCGAC
Source organism: bacterium BMS3Bbin02 (assembly GCA_002898115.1). GTDB lineage: Bacteria > Actinomycetota > Acidimicrobiia > Spongiisociales > UBA5794 > BMS3BBIN02. The sequence goes on from BDTL01000166.1 coordinate 7,200, forward strand.
CTCCGGACCCGGGGCAACCAACCTGGTAACGCCACTCGCAGACGCGTATGCGGATTCAATCCCTGTCGTTGCCATCACCGGTCAGGTCGCTTCATCATCGATCGGATACGACGCGTTCCAGGAGGCGCACACATGGGGAATCACCGCCCCATGTACGAAACACAACTACCTCGTCACTGACGTCAACGACATCCCCGATGTCGTGCGCGAAGCGTTCCACCTGGCCGCAACCGGCCGCCAGGGACCGGTGCTTGTTGACATTCCGAAAGACGTTCTCGCAGCGACGATGACGTGGACTGGAGGTGGAACGGTGAACCTCCCGGGATACAAACCCAGATCCGAGGGTCATCACAAGCAGATCTCTGCTGCGGTGAAGCTCCTCCTCGAATCCGAACGCCCCGTGTTCTACGCCGGCGGTGGCCTGGTTCGGGCAGAAGCCTCCCAAGAAGCGCTCGCGTTTGCGAAAGCCGCGAACTTACCAGTCGTAACAACATTGATGGCACGCGGCGTGATTCCAGACTCGTACGAGAAGCACCTCGGCATGCCGGGAATGCACGGCACCTACGCAGCAACCATGTCCCTGCAAAAGGCCGACCTTCTCGTAACGATCGGCGCCAGATTCGACGACCGGGTAACGGGGAAGGTGTCAGCATTTGCACCATACGCCAAGGTGATCCACGTTGATATCGATCCCGCCGAGATCGGCAAGGTCCGCAACGCCGAGGTCCCGATCGTAGGCCATGCCAGGGCAGTGTTGAGTCAGCTCATCGCCGAACTCGCGAAACAACTCGACGGTGAGCCCGCTCCCAAGAACCAGCCTTGGATCGACACGGTTCTCGGATGGCGCCACGACAATCCGCTCGTCTACGACCAGCGGCCCGACGGCCCGATTCTCCAGCAATACTTCATCGACGAACTCTCCCGGCAAATGGGAGACACCGCCATCGTCTGCGCCGGAGTTGGCCAGCATCAGATGTGGACATCGCAGTTCTGGAGGTTCGAGCGCCCGAACGCGTGGGTGAACTCCGGGGGTCTCGGCACGATGGGCTACGCGGTGCCTGCAGCAGTTGGTGCACAGGCCGCAATGCCCGACACGACAGTGTGGGCAATCGATGGTGACGGCTGTTTCCAAATGACAAGCCAGGAACTGATCACGGCGGCGATCGAGGGATTTCCCGTGAAGATCGCGATCATGAACAACGGCGCCCTCGGTATGGTGAAACAGTGGCAGAACCTGTTCTACGATGGGCGGCTCTCCGGAGTTGACCTCTCCGGGGGTCTTCCCGATTTCGTCATGCTTGCTGAAGCAATGGGATGTGTCGGGATGCGCGTCGACAACCCTGCGGATGTGCCGGCCATCATCGAAAAGGCAATGAGCGTAACGGACAAACCCGTCGTTATCGAGGTCGTCTGCGACCCGGAAGAGATGGTATTCCCGATGGTGCCTGCCGGTGGTTCCAACGACGATGTCGTACTCAACAAGGACGGCCTGAAATGAACCATCTGATCAGCGTCCTTGTTGAAAACAAACCTGGAGTTCTCGCACGAGTCGCGACAATGTTCGCCCGACGCGGCTTCAACATTCACTCCCTCACAGTCGGCCCAACCGCCGAGGAGGGTATGTCTCGAATGACCGTCGTCGCCGACACGCCCGAAGTCGAGCAGATCACGAAGCAGCTCTACAAGCTGGTCCATACCGTGAAGGTCACCGAGTTTGAGCCCGGTCAAGCAGTAGTGCGCGAACTCATGTTGGTGAAGATCAACGCCGATCCGAAACGTCGCTCCGAGGTACTCAACGCCGCATCAGTGTTCGACGCATCAGCTGTCGACATCGGATCAAGTTCACTGACGTTCCAGGTTACGGGCACACCGGAAATGCTTGCGGACTTCCTTGAGATGATGCGACCCTATGGTGTGTCCGCGCTCGTCAAGTCCGGACGGATCGCACTCGCAAAGAACTCGAAGACAAAGGCAGCGGCCGGGCCATAAGTCCCGACCAACATCACCACACGGTGAGGAGCACCAGAACCAATGACAGACATGTACTACGAGAAGGACGCTAACCCTGCCTTGATCGCGAACCGCCGCGTCGCGGTCCTCGGTTTTGGGAGCCAGGGTCACGCCCACGCCTTGAACCTCAAGGACTCCGGCGTCGACGTCATTGTCGGGTTGCGGGAAAACTCGGCTCGGCGCGATCTCGCAGCTGCCAACGGTCTCAAGGTCGCCACGCCGCAAGAGGCTGCCGATTGGGCCGACCTCACCATGGTCCTCGTCCCGGATCAACATCAAGCAGAGCTCTACTCCGAGGCGATCGCCCCGACGCTCCAGCCCGGTGATGCTTTGTTTTTTGCCCACGGGTTCAACATCCACTTCGGTTACATCAAGGCTCCTACTGATGTCGACGTCGCCATGGTCGCCCCCAAGGGGCCCGGCCACCTTGTCCGCCGCCAATACCAGGAGAACAGCGGCGTACCGGCGCTGATCGCAGTCCATCAGGACGCCTCCGGCTCGGCGAAACAGCTCGCTCTCTCATACGCCCATGGCATCGGCGGAACTCGTGCAGGTGTCATCGAGACAACGTTCAAGGACGAAACCGAAACCGACCTGTTCGGGGAACAGGTCATCCTGTGCGGCGGAGTCGACGAGATGATCCGGGCCGCGTTCGAGACGTTGACTGACGCCGGTTACGCACCGGAGATGGCGTACTTTGAAGTCCTCCACGAGCTCAAGTTGATCGTCGACCTGCTCTGGGAAGGCGGTATATCGTGGATGCGCTACTCCGTATCCGACACCGCCGAATACGGCGATGTCACCCGCGGTCCGCGCATCGTCACCGAAGACACGCGTGCCGCCATGCGAGAGATTCTTGCCGAGATCCAGTCGGGCGAGTTCGCTCGTGAGTGGATGGCGGAAAGTGCGGCCGGGGCCCCAATTCTTCTCGCGGCTCGTCGCGCAGTTGCGGACCATCCCATCGAGGCCGTCGGCAAACAACTCCGCGCAATGATGCCGTTCCTTGTCGAAAAGAGTCCTGAGAACGAAGGAATCTGAGACCTGTGACCGTGTCCTCCACTGCGTTGTTGCTACCGAGCCTGCTTCTTATGTAGCCGGGCGGCTCCGTCGACCCGGCACGCAGGTCCGTTGGCCACTTCAACTCAGCAAGGATTACTCATGACAGACAGACTCATTATTCTCGACACGACATTGCGAGACGGTGAACAGGCGCCCGGCATAGCGCTCTCGCCGGACGACAAGGTTGCAATCGCGCATCAACTTGCCAAGTTGCAGGTAGATGTCATTGAAGCGGGCTTCGCCGCCTCGTCGCCAGGCGACTTTCTTTCTGTGTCACGCATTGCCGCCGAAGTACGGGGACCCGTCATTGCTAGCCTCGCGCGCACCACACCGGACGACATCGACCAGGCCGCTGATGCTGTAAAAGCCGCCGAACGGTCCCGTATCCACGTCTTCATCTCAACATCGCAGATCCACATGGAACAGATGTTGCGGATGAACAAACAGGAGGTCCTGGAGGCAATCACCGAAAGTGTGACACGCGCCAAGCGGTACTGCGACGACATCGAGTTCTCGCCCCAGGACGCGACCCGGACAGACCCGGATTTCGTTGTCGAGACGTGCCGCGCCGCCGTTGCGGCCGGCGCGACCACGATCAACATCCCCGACACCGTCGGGTACGCCATGCCGGAACACTTCGCAGGCCTTATGACGAAGGTCTACGACGAGGTGCGCCAGGGCAACCAGGACGTGATCTTGTCCACCCATTGCCACAACGACCTCGGTCTCGCCGTGGCCAACTCGCTGTCAGCGATCGAGGCCGGCGCACGTCAGATCGAAGGCGCCATCAACGGTATCGGCGAACGCGCCGGCAACACCTCGACCGAGGAAATCATCATGGCGATCAAGACCCGTCAGGACTATTTCGACGTCGAGGTCGGGGCGAACACCACGGAGATCGTCGAGACCTCTCGCCTCGTCTCGCGACTCACCGGTTATCCGGTGCAGTTCAACAAGGCGGTGGTCGGCAGGAATGCTTTCGCCCACGAATCGGGCATCCATCAGCACGGTGTTCTGCAGAATCGCGAGACATACGAGATCATGGATCCTGCCGCCATCGGCCACGAATCAGTCCTCGTACTCGGGAAGCATTCCGGCCGGGCAGCGTTCGCCGACGCCCTTTCGAAAATGGATATCCAGCTCGACGAAAAGGCCTTCGAGCGAGCCTTCAGGCGCTTCAAGGAGCTCGCCGATCGGAAAGGCGAGATCAGCGAGAGCGGGCTGAGAGCCATCATTTCTACGCAGTCCGTGGTTCCTCGCGGAGAAGTCAAGCTTGTTGGTATTCGCGTATCCGGCGGATACGATCAGACTCCCGAAGCAGTTGTCACAGTCGAGCGAGGTGGCGTCGAGCAGACGGTCACGGGAGAGGGTGACGGCATGGTGAACGCCGCATTCGTTGCGCTCCAGGATGCGTTCGATACAGCGGCGACCTTGTTGGACTATCGCGTGAACCCCATAACATCCGGCGCTGACGCAATGGCTGAGGTCAACGTCATTGTCCAGGTGGGCCCGGCAACGTTCTCGGGGAGAGGTGTCTCGACCGACGTGGTCGAAGGATCGGCGCGCGCCTTTGTTGCGGCACTCAACAAAACCCTCCCGGACATGGAGTAACGCCCATGGACAGATCGATCGTCCTCCTACCAGGCGACGGAATCGGACCCGAGATTGTCGCTGAGGCCCGCAAGACACTCGACGCGATCTGCCGGCGGTTCGGACACAACTTCACGATCGACGAACGGCCAATGGGAGGCAACGCGATCGACGAGTTCGGCGACCCGCTTCCCCAGAGCACTCTTGAGGCCTGCAAAGCCTCAGACGCCGTCATCCTGGGGGCGGTGGGGGGACCAAAGTGGGATGACCCGGACGCAAAGACCCGGCCCGAGGCCGGGTTG
>BDTL01000167.1 GCA_002898115.1 bacterium BMS3Bbin02
GCCCATATTCGCATGCCGAGTGCCGCCCCCCGCTGTGCGACGCGGCGAGCTATGTCACCGAGACCTACGAGTCCAAGCGTCCTCGTTGCGACTTCGAGACCAACCATGTCGGTTCTCGGCCATTCGCCTCGCAGTACCCGATCAGTTGACAGGAATGTGCCTCGAACGAGGGCAAGCACTGCGCCGATCACGTACTCGGCGACCGCGTCGGCGTTCGCTCCGATCGCCGGTCGAACAAGTACCGATCGTGCCCGGCAGGCCTCGAGGTCGATGTTATCCATACCGACTCCAAGGCGGCCGACAACTCGAAGGCCGGGGCTCGCATCGAGGAGTTTCGCGTCGACCGTGGTCCGGTTGCGAACGATGAGGCCCCGCGCCCCCGGGAGCGCGTCGAAGAGGTCGCCGCGTCTATCAACGAGACCTGGATCGTAGATGACGTCGAAATCGGTCGACAGCGAACGGACCGCACCTTCGTCCATGAACTCGGAGATGACGATGTCAGCCACCGCAGTTCTCCTCGTTCAATCCGGTGGAGCGCGGCGTCCGTTTGTCGAGAGCTACGAAGGTGGGAATGAGGCTCTCCTCTCCAAGTGTGGGGCGCCTGGGTGTGGCGGTCGGACGCCGGCCAGAGTAGTGGCGAGGTCTCGCGGCGTCGACGTGCGACCGACTCCAGGAGACTCTGTACGATGTGACAGCTGTGCATGAGCCGAAAAACGAGGAGTCCACGATGATTTCTGTAAGCCCGACGACAGGTGAGACGATCGCGGAGTACGCGGAAACGACTCCTGATCAGGTGACACAGGCCATTGTCCGCGCTCATGAACTGCAGCAAACCTGGGCACACACGGATCTGAGTGACCGTTCCGTTCTTATGGAGGCATTCGCCGCAATTCTCGAGCGCAACCGTGAGGATCTTGCGACCCTGATGGCGGATGAAATGGGTAAACCGATCACCCAGGGACGTGCAGAGGTCGACAAATGTGCGTGGGTGTGCCGGTACTACGCGCAAGAGGCCGCGACGATCCTCGCAGATGTCAGCATCGACACTGGTCGTGCGTCGAGTTATATCGCCCACCGACCGCTGGGCATCATTCTTGCCATCATGCCGTGGAACTTCCCTTTGTGGCAGGTAATCAGATTTCTGGCACCGGCGCTCATGGCCGGGAATGCGGCTCTCCTGAAACACGCGTCGAATGTCACCGGATGTGCGATTGCTATCGACAAGATGGTCGTCGAGGCCGGTTTCCCCGACGGACTGTTCCGAGCACTGGTGCTGCCGTCGAGTCGGGTGCAGGAGGCTCTCGACCACCCCTTTGTCGCCGCCGCAACCCTCACGGGCTCCGACGCTGCCGGGAGGTCCGTCGCTTCCAGGGCAGGGGGTTTGCTGAAGAAAACAGTGCTCGAACTCGGAGGATCGGATCCGTACCTCATCCTTGCCGACGCCGACCTCGATCTTGCCGCAACGGCATGCAGTACGGGTCGGCTGATCAACGGTGGGCAATCCTGCGTCGCGGCCAAGCGGCTTATTGTCGACCGCACGGTTGTCGACGAGTTCACTGCCAAGCTGATCGACGTCATGTCGTCGTACAAGGTCGGCGACCCTCGCGACGATGCCACGATGGTCGGACCGATGGCGCGTGTCGATTTGCGCGCCGAGTTACAGAACCAGGTCGCTCGGTCCGTTGCGTCCGGGGCACGTGTTGTCCTTGGCGGTGACGTACCGGAGGGTGCGGGTGCGTTCTATCCGCCAACGATCCTCACCGATGTCGCGCCGGGGATGGCCGCATATCACGAAGAGATCTTCGGCCCCGTTGCGAGCATCATCCTCGCTGAGGACGAAGCCGACGCCATCCGCATCGCCAACGACTCCGACTTCGGGCTGGGCGCCGCGGTGTTCACACGGGACGTCGAACGTGGCGAAAGAATCGCCCGGGACTATCTCGAGGCAGGTACCTGCTTCGTGAACGGCTTCGTGGGATCGGACCCCCGCCTCCCATTCGGCGGCATCAAGACGTCAGGATACGGTCGAGAACTCTCACACATCGGCATGCAAGAGTTCCTGAACATTAAGACCGTCGTAGTGAACTAGATAGCGACTTCGTTCTGGGCGAAGAGATCAACGGGTTGTGGGACCGCTCTGTTTCGTGAGCTTCTGCCAGGCCGCCGAGAGCGAGTCCGTCCCGGATTGTTTCAGGATCTCCTGCTCGTAGCGTGCCGTCAAGGGTGTGATGATGCCGGCGTTCCGGGCGTTGATCAGGTAGCTGATTCCGTCGCGGCCCTGCGACCCGGCGTCAGAAGCAGCTGACTCGATCGCGAGCTCTGCCAGCTTTTGTGGGGTGAGCGGTGAGAAGTTGGCGCCGATCTTGGTTGCCAGCACGAGTTCAACATTGGCGAGACCCGGATGGTCGGTGATGATGACCGTGTTTGGAGTTGCCGGTGAAGGAGGCGCGTACGCCCTGTCCGACCCGACTCGGTTCGTCTCCCGTCGCCACAGCATGTCTCGTGCTGTAGTAGGTGCAACGTCGTTGTCGAGAAGGAGAATTTTCGCGTTCACCGACACGCCGCCGTCGTCGACGGGAATGAGTGTTGGAGCCCCACCTCTGCCGCGACTTGAGCGAGCGTACTCGATCCCGAAGGGCGTCGGCACATTGTCGATGATCAGGCGGGTGACAGCCGCAAGCTCCGGTCCCGGGTCCCCGACTAACGAGCCATACGCAAGGATTCCAATGGTGTTCATGGCGCCAGCGTACCGCTCCGGCCGGGTGGAGTACTGAGTCGAACGGGGCGCATCTTTCTATTTGTCGGCGTCGTGGGGGATTGCATCGAGACATCGAGAGACGAGATCCGGGTCAATGTTCCCAATGCCGCCCCCGATGATGTGCCGACCGGCTCTGTCGATGCGGATGGTCATGCTGTCCAGGACCACACCGCCTTCTGCTTCAACACAGGCCCGGAAGTACGCCTTCGGTCCGGACTCGGCGGGGCTTGCGAGGATCACAGCGAAAATCGCGCCTGCAACCACAGCGATGCCAGAAATGAGGGCCGCGATCCGTCCCCACCGACGACCCGGCGGCGAGTACGAACGATTTCGGCCGTCTTCCATACGGAACCTCTCGTGTCTACCGACACACCGATCGTAGCGGGGCGGCCTACGCCGTGACCGGTACAAGGTGACCCCCCCCAAGAAGAATTGGCTACGTTGACCCGGTCGACTCGTCGCAGTCTTCGCATCGTCCGCTGATGGCGACGTG
>BDTL01000168.1 GCA_002898115.1 bacterium BMS3Bbin02
GTCCACCGCGGTCACCACGTTCATCGCGTCCACCGCGGTCACCACGTTCATCGCGTCCACCGCGGTCACCACGTTCATCGCGTCCACCGCGGTCACCACGTTCATCGCGTCCACCGCGGTCCCGATCACTGCGGCCTCGTCCACCACGGTCACCACGATCATCGCGTCCGCCACGGTCCCGATCACTGCGGCCTCGTCCGCCGCGGTCACCACGATCATCACGATCGCGTCCGCCGCGGTCGCTACGTTCTGTCGGAGCGGACGCACCGGGCTTGAGTTCAAGCTCGATACCATCCGCCAACTCAAGGCTGACTTTGCCGCGGTCATCAATCTCACGGATTACAACCTTGACTGCGTCGCCAAGCGCCAGCACATCCTCGACCTGGGCGATTCGACGACCGCCTCCCATCTTGGAGATGTGCAGCAACCCGTCACGACCCGGCATGATGTTCACGAATGCACCGAATTTGGTGACATTCACGACTTCACCGTCGTAGTCTTTGTTCAACTCCGGCTCCGGGGGGAAACCAATGGCCAGAATGCGTTCCTTGGCCATCTGCATCGACGCAGTGCTCGAAGCACCGACACGGATGGTTCCGTCGTCTTCGATCTCGATGGTGGCACCGGTATCTTCTTCGAGCTGACGGATGTTCTTACCCTTTGGCCCGATGACCTCACCAATGCGATCCTTGGGGATCTGGATGGCTTCGATCTTCGGAGCGTTCTCAGCAAGTTCCTCGCGTGGCGCAGGAAGAACCTCGGCCATCTCGCCAAGAATGAACAGGCGAGCATCGCGCGCCTGCATCATGGCACGGGCGAGCACCTCAGACGGAAGCGACTCGATCTTCGTATCGAGCTGCAACGCGGTGATCATATCTTCCGACCCGGCGACCTTGAAGTCCATGTCACCGAGATGATCTTCGGCACCCAGGATATCCGTGAGCGTGACGAATTCACCGTCCTGCTCGATCAGGCCCATCGCAACACCGGCAACGGGAGCATGAATCGGGACACCGGCATCCATGAGGGATAACGATGAACCACATACTGAAGCCATAGAGCTGGACCCGTTGGACATCAGGACCTCAGAGACCAGCCGATAGGCGTACGGGAACTCCTCAATGTCTGGAATGACCGGGAACAGTGCCTTCTCGGCGAGCGCTCCGTGACCGATCTCACGACGCTTCGGACCACGCATGAAGCCGGTCTCACCCGTCGAGAACGGTGGGAAGTTGTAGTGGTGCATGTACCGCTTGGTCTCGTACGGATCGATGGTGTCGAGCATCTGCTCCATCTTCAACATGCCGAGCGTCGTCGCGTTCAAGACCTGCGTTTCACCACGTGTGAACAGCGCGGAGCCATGGGCTTCCTTCAACACATCAACCTCGACCGTGATCTTGCGAACATCGGTCAGGCCTCGGCCGTCCATCCGGATACCCTCAGCAACAACACGCGAACGCATGACGTTCTTCTGAACCTTGCTGAAGGCGCTTTTCGCTTCACGGATCTCGTCTTCTTCGAGATCGAGGCTTTCAAAAACCTCGTCGCGAATAGCCGACTCCTGGTTCTGACGCTCGTGCTTATCAGCAACAACGCCCATAGCTTCGAGCTTCGACTTAGCCGCAGCTTCAACCTTGGCAAACATTTCCGGCGAGTACTCGACAAAAACCGGCCACTCGATCTCTTCGGTTGCCGGCATCTGAGCCTTCAGTTCGAGCTGGAGGTCGATCAGCTCACCGATGACCTTCTTGGCGACTTCGAGCCCTTCGGTGATCGTCTCCTCGTTGGATGGCACCTGGCCAGCCTTGAAGTGGCGATAGCCGTGCTCGGTTGCGCCGGCTTCGACCATGGCAATGTCGACATCGCCTGAGGCGTTGCGCTTACCAGCGACAACGAGATCGAAAACTGACTCTTCAAGATCGTTGTATGTCGGGAACGCCGACCATTCACCATCACGCAGGGCAAGGCGAACACCGCCGATAGGTCCGAGGAACGGAATCGGGCTGGTTGTCAACGCTGCAGAAGCAGCGTTGAGTGCTGCAACGTCGTAGGGGTTCTCAAGGTCCGCCGACATCACTGTTGTGACGATATGGGTCTCGTTGCGGAACCCATCGATGAACGATGGACGCAGGGGACGGTCGAGCAGGCGGCACGTGAGAGTCGCCCGTTCTGTGGCGCGACCTTCGCGGCGGAAGAACGAACCGGGGATCCGCCCGACGGCATACATACGCTCTTCAACGTCGACCGTAAGGGGGAAGAAATCTGCACCGTCACGCATCGTGCGTTTCGCGGTGGCTGTCGTGAGGACCTGGGTATCACCAATGGTGACCACGACGGCCCCATCGGCGAGTTGGGCAAGTTTGCCCGCAGACATGGTGATATCTACACCGTGAATCTGCTTACTGACGCTGAACTCTGTCACGCGTCTCTCCTTTATGTGTTAGGAGAAGACCCAATTGGCAGTGAACCGTGTTTGAACGATGTGTGGCACATTGTCCAACCACCGACCACTGACAACTGAACTTCTCCGCTTCTTATGTCACCAGGCGCAGAATGTGGCCGGAGCCACTTCCCGGGTCTGTGATCTAGCGTCGCAAACCAAGCTTGGTAATCAGCGAGCGATAACGCTCGACGTCCTGGTCCCGCAGATAGGACAGCAACCGACGTCGCTTACCTACCATCATGAGAAGGCCACGACGACTGTGGTGGTCCTTCTTGGCGGTCCTCAGATGATCGTTGAGATGTGTAATACGCTCGGTTAACAAAGCAACCTGCACCTCTGGAGAACCAGTATCGGTGGCGTGGGTACCAAACTCTTCGATTATCGTCTTCGTGTCTTTCACGCAGGACTTTCCTTCGCGGGAATCAAGATGTGCACGGACGAATGCCCGGCATCAATAAGTGTACCAGGAATATCACGATCGCAAAGTCAGGTCCGCGCTCACCTCTTCCCGTTTTGGTGACGCTCCATCAGGATTATTCCCGTCGAGCGTCACCAAAACAAGAAGGGGGGTCGAGGAGCGCCTCGACTTCGAGTTCGACCTTCCACGTCGGGTCGATGAGCGCGGCAACAACGACCATGGTCGCTACAGGGTTGGCCTCGCCGAACAACACGCCGTGCGCTTGACCCACCGCATCGGCGTCACCCGCATCCGTGATGAACATCCGGGTTCGAACGACGTCGTGCATGGAACCGCCGAGTTCGGCAAGCGCCTCGGCAACAATCGTTCCGCAGCGCAACATCTGCGCATACGCGCCGTCCGCGACCGACTCCCCCGGAACCGGCACCGGCGCGGTGCCCGCTACGTCGATCCGGTCACCGGTGCGGACCGCACGACAGAAACCGTATACAGGTTCGAATGGAGATCCAGATTGCACGCGTCTCTTCATGGGACCACCTTAGGGTCATGACGAACTCGAAACCTCACACAAGCGAACGGCGTCTTCACGCGTGGCGCCGCGGAGTCGATGCTGCCCTGACCGACCGCGTCTGAGAGAACGGGAGGAGTGTATTCTCCTCGTCATGAAAAAGACCAAAACCGTCACTCCTGCACAAGCGAACACCCTCATCACCGATTCCGGTGCGCTCCTCATCGACGTCCGAGAACAAGACGAGTGGAACAAGGTCCGCATCCCCGGCGCAGTCCACAAACCGATGTCACGATTCGCCGACTGGCACGACTCTCTCCCGAGGGACCGCACCGTTGTTGTGCACTGCCAGTCCGGCGCACGCTCGGCAAAGGTCGTAAAGGCGCTGCGCAAACACTCCAAGCACCCGGACGTCACCAACCTCTCCGGCGGCATCATTGACTGGGCACAGGACAATTACCCCATCGACGCTGGTCCGGCCCGATAGGTTCGGCCGGCAATGCGGACACCGGTCCAGCCCACCACTTCGACGAACCCGGCGCAACAATCTCCTGACGCGTGACCGCGGCGACCCGTGGATCATCGACGATTGCACTATGAGCCACACCAATGCGCCGGACTCCGGCAAACACCCGGGAGATGATATCGACGCCCGGAACGGCCGATGACCACCAGGCGACATCTACCGATGTGGCTTCATCCAATGGGGTTCCGGCTCCATCGTCGCGGAGGTCGTACATCACGACTCCCGGACTCGGACCCGCATTCGTGACAGTCGCGTCGGGGTTGCGAATGACGCGAACAACAACGCCACCAGCTCTACCAATGTCGTTCAGCTTGTCCGTGCCGTCGTTCCACTTGCGTTTGAAACCACCATCGTTCGGCACTGATCCGAAGAGTCCGTTGCCGATCGATTGTGCCTGACCGAGTAAACCTCCGGCTAGCGGAGGATCAAGCAACATTGCGGTGCGGATGCGCTCGTCGTAGCCGCACACGCGGTCCTGAGCGGCAAGGAACTCGGCAATCAGCACCGCGCCTTTGGAGTGACCGATGAACGAGATTTCGACGTCTGCAGGCAACGTCGCGAGCCAGGATCGGAGAGTCAGCAGCCCCTGATCAATGCTCGCTCGTCGCGACGCCTCGGAGGATGAAGCGAACCGGCCGTCCCAGTTCCAGTCAAAGTTCGCCACCTGGTTGTCGGGCACACCGATCGAGGCCAGCAGCCTACCGAACGTGTTCCCCGGAGAGGACCCATATCCACCGACGGTGACGATGAGGGTGTTCGCCGCGAACGGCACGCGGGCGTCGTACCGTTCGAGGACGACGTCGGATCGTGCACCGGAGGAGTTCCGCCAGTCGGGGACTGCGGCCGGGGTCACGGCACCGCCCGGCTTGGTGGCTCTCAACTGCTCGGGCGTGCCGCCTGCACCGCTTCGACGTCTGCGGTCAGCGGTGACGGGACGCGCAACGATGCCAACAAGAGCAATCCACAGCCCGCCGAATCCAAACCCCGTGTTCCCGGATTCTCCACCCGGTCCGGGGACAGGCGTCGCCGAGGTTTCGACCGGGCCCCTGGGACTACCGAGCCGCGACGTGGGTCCCCTTGTCAGGCCGAGTCCGGACGCGGGGACAAGGGTTGTGGATGGCTCAACGGTGTCCACCGACAGTGTCGAGTCTGTCGCTGCGGAGACGGGCGCGGACAGTACGAACACAACCGCTAGGACGGCGACCGGAAACTTCAACATCTCACACTCCGACTACGGGAAGTGCGGTAGTACCACCGTGACGCATCTGTCGGTCGATTGCAAGGGGTCTGCCACACCTGGGCAACGTGTCCGCTGAGTGCCGTCCGGTCGCGCCCCGTGGGCACTGACCGTCATGATGTGAGCTCCCTGCGAGCGGCCTCACAGTCCCTTTGAATCTGAGCCACCAGCTCTTCGACACCGGCAAACTTCATCTCGTCGCGTAGATGGGAACGAAACCACATGCGCATCGACTGACCGTAGAGATCGAGATCCGTGTCGAACAGATGCACTTCGACCGTCTCCTCGTTACCTCCAAAGGTCGGTCGCACACCAACGTTGGCAACACCGTGGAAGTGCGTGCCATCGACCGATGCCGTGACGGCATACACCCCGCGACCGGGAACCATCGTCTCCATCCCACCTAGATTCGCAGTCGGGAAACCGATCGTCCGTCCGCGCCCATCACCGGCGCCCACCGTTCCAGA
>BDTL01000169.1 GCA_002898115.1 bacterium BMS3Bbin02
TAACGAGTGAACGAAGTTGCCGAGAGGGTTCTGGAGGAGTTAATCGCGCGCGGTAAACATCGCGGTTTTCTCATCATGACCGAGATCCAGCAGGACCTCGAAGACGCAGAGGCGCCCGACGACTCCTTCGACCTCGTATTCCTCGCCCTACGCGAGATGAACATCAAGATCCGCGAGGATTCCAACGACGCACTCGCAGCCACCGAGCTGACCAGCGACGATCTTGTGCATGTCTCCGACCCGGTTCGTATGTATTTGCAGGAGATCGGCCGCTATCCGCTGTTGACACCCCAGCAGGAGGTCGAGCTCGCAATGCAGGTCGAGGCGGGGCTGCGTGCCGATGAACGGCTCGCCGAGGGACTTGAGTTAGCGTCGACCGAAAAGGTGGTCTTGCAACGCTCCGTTCGCCTGGCGGACCGGGCACGCAAACGCCTCGTTGAATCAAACCTGCGCCTCGTTGTCTCGATCGCGAAGAAGTATGTCGGCCGTGGATTGTCGCTGCTCGACCTTATCCAAGAGGGGAATCTCGGTCTCATTCGAGCGGTCGAAAAGTTCGACTATCGCCGTGGTTTCAAGTTTTCGACCTATGCGACGTGGTGGATTCGTCAGGCCGTGACTCGAGCTCTGGCCGATCAGGCTCGCACCATCCGCGTGCCGGTCCACATGGTCGAGACAATCAACAAGCTCGCCCGGGCGCAGCGCGCTCTCATGCAGGAGCTTGGTCGCGAACCGACCATTGAGGAGATCTCCATCGAGATGGAGATCGCACCGGGCAAGGTTACCGAGCTTCGAAGGATCGCTCTCGACCCGGTGTCGCTCCAGACCCCGCTCGGAGAGGAAGACGATTCAACGCTCGGGGACTTCGTGGAGGACCGTGACGCGGAAGTGCCGGTCGAGGTGGCGGCGTTCAAGTTGTTGCAGGAATATCTCGGCTTGGCCCTTGAGGGACTCAACGACCGCGAGCGCCAGGTGTTGATCATGCGATTCGGGCTTGCCGACGGTCGGGTGAAGACACTCGAACAGGTTGGTGCTCACTTCAAAGTGACCCGGGAGCGTGTCCGCCAGATCGAGACGAAGGCGTTGGCGAAACTGCGCCAGCCGGCGCGGTCGAAACATCTCCAGGGATACCTCGAAGAGGGTTAGCCCTACCAGTCGGGACCGCTACTTCTGGGTGCTGTCACGCAGACGCTGGGATGCTGAACGGAGCTGCTCGGCAATGGCCTGCCGAGCCTTGTCGATAGAGGTTCCTTCGATCTCCTCCATGACTTGCTGCACAGTCGGTTCCGCCTTGAGGCGTTCGTACGATTCGAGGAGCTGGTCATACTTTTCACGGCCTGCCTTGGTGCCGTAGACGTAGCCGATGGCACCGCCGATAATGAGTCCGGTACGAAAATTCATGGCCCCATTGTGCCATGTCCGCGGACTCGACGTGCCAGATGTGCGTGGTACCATCCTGCACCGTTCACAACGGACATCGATCCGGGGTAGCTCAGTCGGCAGAGCAACGGACTGTTAATCCGTGTGTCGTGGGTTCGAGCCCCACCCCCGGAGCCACGGTTACGCCCAAACTGCAGGGGCGTCGGGATTCGCCAACTTCTCGGCTGTGAGCCGAAGAGCATCGTGAGTCTCATGGAGGCTTCTCTCGGGGGAATAACGACCACGATCTGGAGCAAGAACCCGGGAATCAGATCGCTCGATGGCTGATAAGGCGATCCAAGGCCGCTTATCTATCCCGCTCGTCGTATAGGTCCCAATAGTAAGGTTCATCGAACGAGTCGTCCTCAAGGGTTTCACGTAGTTGCTCAGCAGTGTATGGGCACACCTTTTCGCCCGCGACATTGCTCCACACAAGATCGTCTTCGTCGCACCACTCCCCCCAATCATCGAGGCATCGCCCATCAGAGTGGCATCCGTATTGGTCCTCTTGCCATCGCAATCGTGACGGTGCCAATGTGACGGAAATCTGAGTAACAGTGGTTGTTGTGGTCGCTAGTGAGGTTGTGGTCGTGGTTTCGACGCGTAGATCAGCGAGCTGTTGCTCGGCGGTGATTTCGTCAGGTCCGGACGGTCCCCACCCGAAGAGGGTGCCGAGAACTACAACTGCAACGATCAAGTAGAGCAGGCATCCCAGCGTGCCTGCAACCGTCGAGGCGCGTTCCCGGAGGTGCGTTGATTTGCCTTTCGGCCATCCGCTCACAGTAGGAAACGTTAGGTAGATGGGCCGGCCGGGTCAATCCCGCTACTCGGATCATCCTAGAAGTGCGATTCCTATGTTCCCAGGGAATGCTTCTCAGCGACCGACCGTAGGGATACCCTACCGGACTGGCGTCTTCGCCGAGCTCGAAAACGGAATTCAGGTCTCATGCCACGCAATCTGCGAAGGGGCCTGAGAAGGCTTAAGTCCTCCTGCTCATGCCCATGGGTCTCGATGGTCCTCACGGCTCGACCCTGCGCAACGGTGAGACTGCCGATAGCAGTAGTGACGACGAGCGCGAGGGCTGAGATGACGGTGTGGTATCCACGAGTCCATTGTGGTGAGCGCGGGCGTGTGCCCTCTACGAGGGAGAGTTGGACAAGCGCCTGCCCCTAGAGTGGCCGACGGCGGTCTCCTAAGCTGCGCACAACGGTCTGCCCGATCTGGCCCGCCGGCACCTCCCCAATGATGCAGAGCGGGCCGTGCGCAAGGCGTTCCGCAGGGCCGATGAGCCGCCGAGGATCCTCATCGTCACCGAGAAGCTGCTCACTGGGTTCGGCGCTCCGATCCTGTACGGCATGTGTCTGGACAAGCCGATACGCGACCACGTCGGCATCTTCGAAAACCTGGCGAAGGCACTGGCGTTCGATTCCGAGGACGTCGCCGGCATCGTCGAGGATCTCGAAGCGCTTCGGGTCCGCTTTGAGTCGCTCGTCGGAGAGGCCCGCAGCGACTATCTCTGTGTCGGCGAAGGTCTCGGCGGCGACAAGAAGGTGGAGGCGGTCATCGAAGCCTTCCGGGACCGTGTTGTCTACGATCCGCTGTGCCAGGCCTTCAACGATCGCGGTCTTACCCACGCCCGGCTCACGTTCGACACGGATCTTCTGACCGAACCATCGGGCAAACGTGCAGAGGTGATCATCCACGAACTTGTCCACCTCAAGATAGGAAACCACGGTGCACTGTTCAGGAGCCTCGTGAGAGCTCACCTCGCGGGGCAGGGTGACGGTGCGGTTGTTCTTGGTAGGGCCGAAATGCAGTGTGCCTCCAACATCTGAGAGCGATTCTGTGACGCGTAGGCTGCCTCTGAGCACGTCGACGCGGTCTTGGCGGAGGGCAACGGCTTCACCCCCACCGGAGGCGGTGCACGTTCGGCTGCATTCCAGCAATGGGTCGCGGACCTCTGGGGCCGTCCAGTGATGGTATATGTCAGTGACGAATCCGCTGCTGCGGGGGCCTGCAGGCAGGCTGTGGTAGCCGCTACCGGTGCCGAAGCAGCTTGGCGACTCACCCCGGATGTTGCTATTGGTCCAAGAGCTGGCGTTGACGGTGGTCTGTAGAGCGATATGTATGACCGCACCGGTCGGTGACTACCCTTCGAGAGTCGACAGCAAGCCGGCTCCATTGGCTCGTGCGGTACGTTGTATCCGAGGAGGATGAGATGTCCAGAGTCCGATGGGGGATTCTCAGCACAGCGGATATTGGGATGAGCAAGGTGACTCCGGCCATTCAGCGTGCAGAAAACTGTGAGGTGGTGGCCATTGCATCTCGTGGTAACGCGCGGGCGGCTGACGCTGCCGCTGAGTTAGGTATACCCGCTGCATATGGGAGCTACGAGGATCTCTTGGCGGCGAACGAAGTCGATGCCGTCTACATCCCTCTTCCTAACAATCTGCATGCCGAGTGGGTCATCAAAGCTGCCTCAGCAGGCAAGCACGTGCTTTGCGAGAAGCCGCTGGCCATGTCCGTCGTCCAGGCCGAGGAGATGGCGCGCGCGTGCCGAGACGCTGGTGTGAAGCTCCAAGAGGCCTTCATGTACCGTCACCACCCGACATGGGTGGAAGCCGTTCGGCTGTTGAGGGAGGGCAGGATTGGCGATCTTGTAGGCGTGCAGAGTTGGTTCAGCTTTTACAACGATGATCCAATCAACATCCGCAATCGTCCCGAGAACGGTGGGGGAGCGATCATGGACATCGGCTGTTACAACATCAATGTGGCACGGATGCTGTTCGGA
>BDTL01000170.1 GCA_002898115.1 bacterium BMS3Bbin02
AAAACACTGCAAGCGATGTCATTGACGGACCCTTCCCAACCATGCGCGGACAACGAGTAGACAAAAGGGAAGCGACACACCAAACCTATGCCGCCAGAGCAACGTGTTCAAGACTGTTGTGGCAACGACGTCAGGCGAGCTCTCACGTGGCCTGCGCGACGACCGTCTCCGACATTGCTACGGCACACGCAGCACCGTTGCTACGTCGCGACACCAAAGCTTCAGCGTCAGAGTTGTGGTGCCGAAGTAGCATGTGTCTATGAAACAGGCTGCGTTCTTCGATCTCGACAAGACGGTTATCGCCAAGTCATCAACTTTGGCGTTCGGAAAGCCGTTCTATAAGGCCGGGCTCTTTGGTACCCGTACGCTGATGAAGATCGGGCTTGCGCAACTCTTCTATGTCATCTTCGGCGCCGACGAGGACTCGCTCGAAAAGGCTCGCGACCAGATGCTCCAGCTCACCGCCGGGTGGCATCGTTCGGAAATCGAACAGCTTGTCGAGGAAACACTTGAAGAGGTCGCGGCGCCGTTGGTGTACGCCGAGGCCCTGTTCTTGATCGACGAGCACAAACGCAACGGACGCTCGGTGTTCATTGTGTCGGCAAGTCCCGAACAGGTCGTCCGCCCGGTCGCCCGCTACGTGGGTGTCCCAAACATCATCGCGTCGAAGGTTAAAACCGATGAGGCCGGGTTCTTTCTCCCTGAGCTTGAGCGCTACGCCATGGGCCAGGGCAAGGTCGATGCGCTCAACGAACTCGTCGAGAAAGAGGACATCGATCTCGAAGGCAGTTACGCCTACTCCGATTCGATAACCGATCTCCCCATGATGGAAATGGTCGGCAACCCCGTCGCTGTCAATCCCGAGAAGGAGCTCCGCAAGGTCGCCGAGGAGCGCGGCTGGCCGATACTGGAGTTCCAACGCCCCGTGAGCCTCGGCGAACCGCTTCGCAAGAGAGTCCCGGTGCTGTCGAGTGCCACGATCGCCGCAGTGATCGGCGGCTTCGCGGTCGCAACGCTGCTGCGCCGAAAACGAGCCTAACCGCCCGTATCGGGAGTGTCGCCCTTTGCGGCGTCGCGTTCCTTCCGAGCCGCATCACCCTCGGCGCGAGCCACTTCTAGCTTTTCGGTGGTGAGTTTCGGCCTCGCCCACAGCGCTACCCCCAACGTGAAGATCGCGGCCACGAGGTACGGCATTCGCAACGCCAGATCACGTCCGGCGGCGACCTCGGTCGCTCGTACGACAAGGCCACCGGTAATCACACCTGCGGGCAACATCCCCCAGGAAACGAACCGGTACACCGAGTTGACCCGGCCGAGAAGATCGTCAGGAATGATCGCCTGCCGAAACGATACCGTGATGATGTTCCACACCGTCGCGATGAACGCAGCAATCCCCAGAAGCAGCCACACAATCCGCCAGTCACGCGCGAACCCGACGATACCGGGCACCACGGCGAGTGTCACGAGCGTGAGGAAGAGGGCCGTACCGGGACCAACTCGCTCCGCAGTCTTCTTCCCGAGCAGACTCCCGAGGACACCCCCGATGGCCCCGGCCGTGCCGAGATAGGCGAGGATCCGAGCGTCGGCCCCGAGGATCTCCTGGGCCCAGAGGACAAAGACGACAGATTGAAACGAGAAGGTCGCCATCATCAACCCGAGGGTGACCGCCATGGGCCACAACACCGTGTGGGCGCGCAACCACCGAACCCCTTCACGTACTTCAACCGTCCATGTGGGTCGATCAGCGGGTGCGCCCTTGGCCCGCGGAGGTGTAAACGTTCCCTTCAGGGTTGCGACGAGTACCGCCGCGATTGCGAAGGACACCGCGTCGAACCCGAGCGGCAGAGCCAGCGCGACCCCCAGCAGTGCCGCCCCGATCAGCGGACCGATGAAACTGTTCGACACCCCCTCCGCCGCCCACATCCGACCGTTCGCCGTCTCGAGATCATCGATATCGACGATGGACGGCAAGATCGTCTGCGACGCGTTGTCACGCAAAACCTCTGCGAAGCCGAGCAGGAAGGCGCCGACAAGGAGCACCCCGTACAGTGTGAGATCCTCGGCGAAGGGCAGGCCTGCTTCGATGACTTCCGGCGTCGGTAAACCATCCTGGCGACTCAACACCACGAATGCCATAACACCGATCAATGCAGCGCGAAGCACGTCCATTATGACCATGAGGTTGCGGCGGTCATATCGGTCGGTGATGACACCGGCCGGCAAGGCGAATAGCAGCCACGGGAGTTGTTGGGCGAGGCCGATGCCGGCGATGAGAAGCACGTTTCGGGTCACCGATGACGCGATCCACGGGTACGCAATCACCCCGACACCGTCACCGATGTTCGAAACCACGGTTGCGACCCACAGCTTCCAGTAGTTCGCATCGAAACGAGGTTTCGCCCCTCTGACTGTCTTTCTCGCTTCAGCCATCAGATCCCCTTACATCTTGAACGAGGACGGCGACGATGCGGCACCCGGCCCGCAGCACACTGAGAGCAGCCCTCGTCCAACCCACTGTCGCCGACCGGTCTATCCATCGCTCGTGGTGTCACGTTCCGCAGTATGTCGCTTGTGGGCCTCACGCTGTTCTCGGGCAGCGATGCCCGCGGCGCGGGCCGCTTCTAGTTTCTCGGTCGTGAGTTGAGGTATCGCCCACACCACAACCACCGTCAGAACCACCGCTGCGACAAAGTACGGCATGCGTAACGCCAGGTCGCGATTGGCGAATATCTCGGTACTTCTCATGACAAGACCACCCGCCAGCAGACCGATAGGCATCATCCCCCACGCAAAGAACCGGTAGACGGAGTTCACCCTGCCAAGGAGATCGTCCGTGATGATCGTCTGACGCAACGAAACCGTAATCACGTTCCACACCATGCTCGCAAGAGAACCGATGACGATAACCACCCAGACGGCCCACCAGTCACGCAGGAATCCCGTGAAAGCGGGGAGCACCGCCATGATGACCAACGTAAAAGCAAGAGCGGTTCCAGAGCCGGCGCGCTCGGCGATCCTCTTCGCAAGCACGCTGCCGACCACACCACCGACCGCTCCGCCGGTCCCGAGATAGGCCAGAATCCTCGCATCGGCCCCGAGAATCTCCTGCGCCCAGAGCACGAACACGGCGGTCTGACCCGCAAACGCAGCGTTGAGGATGCCGAGAATGATCGCCATCGGCCACAGGACGCTGTGAGCGCGGAGCCACCGGAATCCCTCGCGTATCTCGTCCTTCCAGTTGGGTCGTTGCTCAAACGCGGCGTCCGCTCGCTGTGGAGTGAACACTCCCTTCATTGTCGCAACAAGCACGGCCGCAAGGAGGAAGGAGACCGCATCGAATCCGAGTGGCAAGGAGAGGGCAACGCCGAGAAGCACAGCGCCGACAAATGGGCCGATGAAACTGTTCGACACCACTTCTGCGGCCCACATCCGGCCGTTCGCAGTTTCCAAATCGTCGGCGTCAACAATCGCCGGGAGGATTGTCTGAGAGGTGTTGTCACGCAGCACTTCGGCGAACCCGAGAAGCAGCGCCCCGACCAGCAGTACCCAGTACAAAGTGAGATCTTCAGCGAACGGTAGACCCTGCTCGATGACATCCGGCGTCGGTAAACCCTCCTGGCGCCCGAACACAATCAGCGCCATGACACCGATCAACGCCGCACGGATCACATCCATCAACACCATGATCTTGCGCCGATCGAACCGATCGGTGATGACGCCCGCGGGAAGCGTGAACACCAACCACGGAAGCCGCTGCGCGATCGCGATGCCGGCAATGAGCAGTCCGTTACGGGTGACCGACGACGCAATCCACGGATACGCAATGGCACCGATACCGTCACCGACATTCGAGATCACACTTGCGGTCCACAGCTTCCAGTAGTTCGCATCAAGACGAGGTTTCTTCTTCTCTGATTCGCTCGTTGCCTCAGTCACCCGACTCCCTCCCGTCATCGCCGGCATCCGGCAGAATCGGTCGGTCGGTTGGATAGATACCCGCAAGCAACCCGTAGACGGTGTCGCCGCCGGGCTCCTGATCGACAAATTCCGCCGTGAGGTCAAATAGTCGCTTGGCGAACTCCTGGATGCGATCTTCGGAAAGCCGCATGCGACGCAGCGTGAACGCAGGGAACGTGGCGCCTTCTTCGAATACCATCTCGCTCTTCGCTTCGTCGAGCATCGCGGTTCTTTCTGCGGCAGGTCCGGTAGCGGGGAGAACAAAGGTCCGACCGGTACGCCCGTAGTACTTCTCGGTCATGGCCCGTACCTTGCGGGTTCGCACGACCTTCACCAGACCATGGTGCTCAAGGTTCTTGAGGTGATACCCGACAGTTCCCTTCGGTTTCCCGAGAGCCTCCGCAAGCTGGGACGTGGTCGCGGAACGTTCCAGGAGCAGATCAAGGATGATCATGCGGGTCCGGTCGGACAGGGCCTTCATCTGCTCCGGGGTTGTCAGAAACACCAACGAATCAAGCGCGTAGTCGCGCGTTGCCGTGGCGGGGACAACAAACGGATCTGGTTTCGTGGGCTGGACCGGCTTAGGAGCGTTCGGACTCGCCGGTATCGGTTTGGTCGACATTTCCCGTATTGTCGGGATTCCCCGACCATTTGTCAACTGACTGTGCCCACACCGCGAGAGCAGCCAACGAAGCGACCGCCAGCAACACGCCGAAGAGCAGCGGCAGATTGCTCGGTCCGGTGTCCTCGCCGGCATCGGCGGGGGCCTGGAACGTACCGAGACGGTCGAATACCACCGGATCGACACCGAGGTCGGTCAGAGTGACCAGGTCGGAGGTGACGACGTCGACACCGAGTCTGGCTTCGAACGCGATCCGCACATCGCGGACCTCTGAGAATGTCAAGAACCCCCCGTACCGCCCATCGCCGAGCGGTGACAACGCAACCGGAGGCAGCTCTCGCCCGGCGTCAACGATGCGGGCAACCACTGCGTCGGGTCCGGAAGGAGCTTCTACGCTCACTTCGACAACAAACTCACCGTCCATCGAGACAGCTTTCGCATCGGCATCACCGAACGGTGCGGCGAGCTGGAGCGTGAGGAATAGAGCAATGACTAGCGGCATAAACACCACGATACCGTCGCAGGTCGACGACTTGGTTCCTTCCCGATCCCGTCTACCATCAATGCCCCGCTCGGGAGGTAAGACGTGACGGGCGCTAGGACGCTGTTCGAGAAAGTATGGGATGACCACGTCGTTCGCCGCGTCGACGGCGAACCCGACCTGCTGTACATCGACCTTCACCTCGTCCACGAAGTCACCTCACCACAGGCATTTGAAGCGCTCCGGATGAGTGGACGCGGCGTTCGTCGTCCCGATCTGACTCTCGCCACGATCGATCACGGCGTTCCGACGATTGGTCGGGAGTTTGGAATCCAGGACCCCTTGTCCAAGAAGCAGATCGAGACGCTAATAACTAACTGCAACGACTCGACCATCACGCTTCTCGACATCGACGACCCGCGGTCCGGCATCGTGCATGTTGTCGGCCCCGAACAGGGTGTCACCCAGCCCGGCATGACGATCGTGTGTGGCGACTCGCACACCTCCACCCACGGAGCGTTCGGCGCTCTGGCCTTTGGTATCGGCACCAGCGAGGTCGAGCATGTTCTCGCTACTCAGACGTTGCCGCAGGCGAAACCGAAATCCATGGCCGTCACCGTTGACGGAGATCTCCCAACCGGGGTCACGGCAAAGGACATCATCCTGGCGATCATCGCCGAGATCGGTGTTGATGGTGGTGTCGGGTACGTCATTGAATACCGCGGATCAGCCATCGAGGCCCTCTCGATGGAAGGCCGAATGACGATCTGCAATATGAGCATCGAGGCGGGTGCGCGAGCCGGCCTGATAGGTCCAGACCACAAGACGTATGCCTATGTCAAGGATCGACCCCGAGCCCCCCGAGGGGCCGCCTGGGACGAGGCCGTTGCATACTGGTCGACGTTGCCCACCGATCCCGCAGCAACATTCGACCGCGAAGTCACGATCGACCCAGCAACACTTGTCCCCTACGTTTCGTGGGGCACCAACCCCGCACAGACACTCCCCGTGACAGGATCAGTGCCGTCGCCCGATGACTTCGAGAACGCCCTCGACAAGGATTCGACTCGCCGAGCCCTCGAATACATGGGTCTCACCGCTGGAACACCAATCACCGAAATTGTGATCGACCGCGTGTTTCTCGGCTCATGCACAAACGGCCGAATCGAAGATCTCCGTGCGGCCGCGGCGGTGCTCAAGGGTCACACCGTCGCCGACGGTGTGCACGCAATGGTGGTCCCCGGTTCCGGGCTCGTGAAGCTCCAGGCCGAGGAGGAAGGTCTCGATACCATTTTCCTGGATGCGGGCTTTGAATGGCGTGATGCCGGGTGCTCAATGTGTCTCGCGATGAATCCCGATGTGCTGTCACCCGGCGAACGATGTGCATCAACGTCCAATCGGAACTTCGAGGGGCGTCAAGGGCGTGATGGCCGGACCCACCTCGTAAGCCCTGCAATGGCTGCCGCAGCAGCGGTCAAAGGGCACTTCGTCAACGTCGCACAATGGGATCTGAAATGAGACCGGTGACCACCATCGAGGGCCAGATGGCGCCCCTCCCGCGCGCCAACGTCGATACCGACCAGATTATCCCGAAGCAGTTTCTCAAACGTGTCGAACGTTCCGGATTCGGGCCGTTCCTGTTCTACGACTGGGCCGTCGATCCCGAGGGTGAACTGATCGAAGATTTCGTGACGAACCGACCCGAATACGTGAGCGCCGTGGTCCTTGTGTCGGGTCCCAACTTTGGATCAGGGTCGTCTCGCGAACATGCCCCATGGTCACTCGAGGACTGGGGATTCAAGGCGATCATCGCACCATCGTTCGCCGATATCTTCCTCAACAACTGCTACAAGATCGGTCTCCTCGCAATCGTGCTCGACACGGCAACAGTCGATCGGCTGACCGAGATAGCGCAGGACCCACAGAATCGCATCGCGATCAATCTTGAGAACCAAACCGTGATCGCCGGCGATGTTTCCGTGAGTTTCGACATCGACCCGTTCGTCAAACATTGCCTGCTCAATGGTCTCGATACGATCGCCCTCACGATGCAGCATGAAGACGACATCGCGACGTACGAAGGTGGCAGGCTCACCCACCGGCCGACTGTCTGCTAATGGACCGTCCAACCCGCCAAGAGCAGGCCCGGGCGATCCTTGAACGTCGGGCCCGCAAGCTCGCATCCCAATCAATCGGACGCCGGGCGACATCCACCGCGGACTTCGAAGAAGCGTTCAATCTTGAGATGATGGACCTCTACGCAGAGATTCCGGATAAGGAAACGCTGCTCGGCCTCGGCCGGAACCTCGTCGGCCCCCATGACGGGTTGTACATTCTCGACGACGGCGACTCGTTCCGGATCTACCTTCAGGAGAAGGGGGAGACCTATCAGGGATTCAAGGGTGCCGATTTTGAGACAGCTCGATCCATCGTGATCGACCTCGTGATCCAGCTCGACGGCCTCCCCTTCACCCCACCCGGCATCTAGCCCACATCCCCCCCGTTTTGGCGTCCATTTGGGCGATATACCGCGGTGGTCTCAAGTGGTGTGCGCGACGGGGTGACCTTTTGAGGTGATTTTATGTCTCGTCCACGGATTCCGTATCGGGTAGCGAGGGTGGCTCTGTTTGAGCTTGCCCGGGGTGCAACGATCAGGGAGGCAGCCGAGTACACCGGGGTGTCTGGCCGTTCGGTTGATCGTTTCGTGTACGAGTATGGGCGGATGACTTTACGTGAAACGAAACAGCGTCCAGATGTGTTGACGATCGATGATCGTGAGGAGATCTGGATGGGTATCCAACGGGGCGAAACAACACCTGAGATCAGTGTCCGGTTGGGGAGAGACCGTTCGACGATCTGGCGGGAGATCAAACGCAACGGTGGCCGGGAGAATTATCGCATGTGCCGCGCCCAGGACCGTGCCCACAAAAAAGCCCGGCGTGAACGCCCGACATGGGTGGAGACCAGGCCGTGGCTATGGGTGATCGTGGTGGGGTTGTTGAAACACAACAAGTGGTCACCCGAGCAGATTTCTCAGCGGCTTCGCAGAGACCACCCCGATGATCCATCATGGTGGGTGTCACACGAAACGATTTATCAAACTATCTATATCCAAGCCAGAGGCGAGTTACGTAAAGAACTCATGGCCTGTCTGCGTTCTGGACGCACCACACGTAAACCCCACCGGCGTGGAGTTACCACCACCGGGGGTACGATTACCGGGAAGGTGATGATCTCAGAGCGGCCCGCTGAGGCTACCGATAGGGCCGTACCCGGGCATATCGAGGGAGACCTCATTGTCGGCAAAGACGGGAAAAGCTTCGTAGCGACATTGGTGGAGCGCACCACCCGGTTCGGGCTACTCATCAAAGTTGATTCCAAGAACGCTACACACGTCGCACAGCGTCTCTCCGAACACGTCCAGACGCTCCCAACCCAGCTCGCCAAGACCCTCACCTGGGACCAAGGCACCGAACTCGCTCACCACACCCAGTTCACTATCGCAACCGGGATCCCCGTCTATTTCTGTGACCCGCACTCACCGTGGCAACGGGGCTCCAACGAGAACTTCAACGGCCTCGTCCGACAATTCCTCCCCAAAGGAACCGACCTCTCCGTACACTCCCAAAACGACCTCGACGAATACGCCCGACTACTCAACAACCGACCACGCAAAACGCTTAACTGGGACAAACCAGCAGAGCGATACAACCAACTCGTCGCGCCCACCGCTTGAAACCACCCGCCCAAATGGACGCCAAAACAGCGAGCGTTCAACGCTGGGCGAGGACCTCATTCAGGATGTCAGGGCGATCGGTGACGATACCGTCAACACCGATATCCAACAATCGTTGCATGTCGGCAGCTTCATTCACGGTCCAACAGTGCACATGCGCGTCGGCTGCGTGCGAGGCAGCGACAAACTTCTCATCGATCGTGATGCCCCGGTAGTCGAACGGGACCTGGAAGGCACGAGCGTGTGTGGACACCGTCTTTCCGAGACGAGAGGCCGAATACAGCAACAACGCCGCTGCCGGTCCCGCGGACGTCGCAACGGCGCCGTCCGTGACACGCCGAAACTTACCGATTCGGTGACCCCGGAACGAACCGATCATGACCATCTTCTCACGACCGTGGCGCCGGACAACATCAGCTACCGGCCATTCCAGCCCCGGTCCCTTGAGATCGATGTTAAAGCGCACGTCGGGGAACCGTTCAAACACGTCATCGAGCGACGATACGACCGCATCACGGCCCCGTTGGGGGAACCCTGCGTCCGGGTCGAACCACCACCCTGCATCCAGATGTTTGATGTCGTCGAAGAGCCAGTCCTTGACCGGTCCCTTCCCGTTGGTCGTACGGTCAAGAGTGTCGTCGTGGAACACCACCACAACACCGTCGCGGGTAATTCGCACGTCTGTTTCGATATAGACATACCCGAGAGCGACGGCCCCCTCAAAAGCCACGACAGTATTTTCCGGCCAGAGGACCCGAGAACCACGGTGAGCAAACCGAATCGGATACTCACCGTCAAGATAGGGAACGGGTGGCTTCATTACCGCTCGAACAGAGTCGAGAGGCCACCGATGGCAGAACCCTCACCCGCACTCGACCCGCCACCCAATGGCGCAATTCTGTCAGCGAGGCGCGAGAACGGCAGCGACTGGAGCCATACGCGGCCACTCCCCTGGAGTGTTGCCAGGAAGAGACCCTCACCGCCAAAGAACTGCGACTTAAGATTGCCGGCTCTCTCGATGGAGTACTCGATTGTTGGCTCAAAGGCGACCAGGCATCCCGTGTCTACTCGAAGCTTCTCGCCCGTCAGGCGCTTTTCGATGATCGTCCCACCGGCGTGTACGAATGCCATACCGTCGCCCTCGATCGATTGCAGGATGAAGCCCTCACCGCCAAAGAGGCCGGTCCCGATCTTCCGGTTGAAGACGATGTCAATTTTGGTACCGAGCGCCGCCGCGAGAAACGCGTCCTTTTGGCATATCAACTTTCCACCAATCTCGGCGAGGTCGATCGGAACGATCTTGCCGGGATAGGGAGCCGCGAACGCAGCTTGCTGTTTCCCGACGCCGCTATTCGTGAAATGCGTGATGAACACCGACTCGCCGGTGATAGCGCGCTTCCCGGCATCCTTCAGCTTTCCAAAGAGACCCTTGTCGGGCTCGGAACCGTCACCCATCTTCGTCTCAAAGGTAATTCCCTCGGTGAGATACATCATCGATCCGGCTTCGGCGATCACTGATTCGCTGGGATCCATCTCGATTTCGACGAACTGAAGATCATCTCCGTGGATGGTGTAGTCGACCTCATGGCTGCGCATGGTGGACCCTTTCAAGGCTACTGACACTTGCAGTCCGAGACTACTAGCGGCCCGTCATTGAGCTTCTGCTACTCACACGGAAAAGGGACACCACCGGGCATCCCTCTTCTCGTGAAGTTATTCCGCTATCAGGAGACGTCGCCGTCATCGCCGTCATCGCCGTCATCGCCATCGAAACGATCCTTGACACTTTCAACGACATTGCCGGCCTTGTCGGCCACGTCTCCGGCAACATCCTTGGTTTTATCCCAAGCACCCTCGGCTACATCACCGGCCTTTTCCGCTACATCACCGGCCTTGTCGGCCACGTCTCCGGCAACATCCTTGGTTTTATCCCAAGCACCCTCGGCTACATCACCGGCCTTTTCCGCCACATCGCCGGCCTTGTCTTTGGCCGAACCGAACCATCCCTTTACCGTGTCCATAAATCCCATGCACCGCTCCTTTTTTGATAGTGCCAATGTACACGGCAAACAAAGCGTTGTCCCTTCATTGAAGGTCAGAGTCCGGGGACCTTCAACGACGTCGCCTCCCGAGAGCGCAGCCCTACTCGCACATCGAGCCGTTCCATCTGCTGGGCGATCAACGTCGAAGCGGCACCAAGAGGGTGGTCGGCGATCCACGCTTTGATGTCTTTCGCTACTTCCGGCTCAGACCGATTCTGCACTCGATCGAACATCCGACGGATGTTTTGTTTCGGCATCGCGGCGAGGACGGTGTCCCATTGAGCCTTGATCCGCTCCCATGTTGCGGCGCCGGTCTGTCGTTGCCCGAGCATCGTGGCGAGGAGCCAGTACGAATCCTGGCGGCGAATCGTGCCATCAACAACCATCGTGAGGAGTCGCGCAGCAGCGACATCGTCGGGGACGGTCGCCGCGGCCCTCAAATAGCGGATCGCCTCCTGTGGGGTCGAAGCGTCACAGTACGCCTCAAGGAAAGCATCAAAGTCGGCCAACGTCCCCGAAGTGGCTGCAATATGCAGCGCCGCAGAGGCCACATCTCCATCACGCGACCGCGGATCAGACCCACCCGCAGCAACGATGTCCCTGGCGATCCGTTTCGTCTCGTCATCGTCACCGAGTGCTCCCATGCCACGCAGCACAACACCCCGCAACTGACGGGTCAGAGCAGCATCGCCAACGGAGACTTCCCAACCCAGCTCGGACGCAAGACTCCCGAGAACCGACCGCACAAAGGACTGGAGATCAGAACGAAGGTCCGATGAGACGACATTGTCCAACTCTGCCACACCACCCAGGGCGACCGCCCAGATCGCCGGCTCGCGTTCGGCGTCGAGAGCAGCAACAAGTTCAAGAAACGCCGACCCGGACGTATCCCCGGCAAGAACGCCCGACCAGGTGTCCCACACGACCGCTGAACGCTCGTGGCTCGTCAGAGACGACAGACGCGACCGGATGCCGGCCATGAGGTCGGCGTCGTAGCGGACGGAGTAGAAACCGTCACCGCCAGCGTTGAGAAGGACATCGTCACCGGGGTCGAGCACGGCTGTTTCCCTCACGATCATCCGGCCGTCCCCCTCCGACGACCGGTAGCGCAACGGCACCATCCATCGCCCCTCACCGCCACCGAGGAAGCGATAGTGGTCCTGGGTCAATTCGACCGTACCGTCCTCGGCCTCAGCAGCGTTCAGACGCGGGTATCCGCCCTGGTAGATCCACCCATCCATCATCTCCGCGACCGGCTCGCCGGATACCTCCTCAAGCGCATCCCACAGGTCCGACGTCACGGTGTTCGCGTACGAGTGTTTCACCAGATAAGCGGATATGCCCGCCCTGAAAACCTCCTCGCCGAGGTACTGCTCCAACATCCTCAACACGGCACCCCCCTTTTCGTAGGTAAGGGTGTCAAACATCGCATCCGCCTCTTCAGGCGAGGCGACGGCGAGCTCGATTGGTCGTGTCGTACGAAGGGCGTCGATCTCGAGGGCGCTCTGGCGACTTGTTGCAAAGCCGAGCCAGCGGTTCCACTCAGGCTTGAACGCCTCAACCGCCTTGTTCTCCATGAATGTCGCGAAGGCCTCGTTGAGCCAGACACCTTCCCACCAGCCCATAGTTACGAGATCACCGAACCACATGTGCGCAAGTTCATGGGCAACGACCTCGGCAACCCGATCAAGTTCCGCATGCGTAGCGGTGTTCGGATCAACCAGCAGAGCGGTCTCCCGGTAGGTGATAGCACCCAGGTTCTCCATTGCGCCCGCGGAGAAATCGGGAATAGCGAGCATGTCCAACTTCTTGCCCGGATACGGTATGCCGTAGTAGTCGGCGAAGTACCGCAGGCAGAACGCGCCGGCTTCAAGAGCGAACGCTGCGAGCGACGCCTTCCCCGGTACGTGGATGACGCGCAGTGGGGTGCCATCCACATCGACGGTTTCCGATGCCTCGAGCTCACCGACGATGAACGCAACAAGGTACGTAGACATCTTCATCGTCGTGCCAAAGCGGATTTCAGCCTTACCTCCGTCAAGAGCGGTACGACCGATTTCGGGACCATTCGTGATCGCCATATGTCCATCCTCGACGATCAGTGTGACACCGAAAGTCGCCTTGAGGTCCGGCTGGTCCCAACACGGGAATGCCCGGCGAGCATCGGTTGCCTGAAGCTGCGAGGTCGCCATGGTCCGCTCAATACCATCAGCGTCGGTGTATTTCGAAAGGTAGAAGCCATGAAGCTTGTCGTTCAAGATTCCGGAGAACGTCGCAACAAGCTGATAGTCCCCCGGCTCAAGGGTCTGACTCAGCGTGAGCGACACCCGCTCCAGATCCTCGTCATACACAATCGTCGCAGCACTCTCAACCCCGGGACCCTTGATCGTCGCCTCGTGAATGTCGAGCTCAACGGAGTTCAAGACAATGGAGTCGGTGACCTCAGTGAGGACAAAGTCAACGACCTCGCTCCCGACAAACGAGGCGCCGCCGATATCGGGCTCCAGGACGATTTGATAGTGCGATGGTACGACGGCGCGATCGAATCGATAGTCGGATTGGTTCCCGATGACATGCTCCCAAGACGAAGGATGCGCGCATGGTACCGCTCCACAAGGCCCCTCTGTCCAGACGACCATCGTCGACGCGGAACCACCCGGATTACCGATTGACAGCGGAGCGATCACTCGGTACAGTAAAACCGACCGGTCAGTCGGTCGGTAATAGGAACGAGGCGATTTCGTGACCCAGACGCTTACCAAATCCGAGGCCACATCGGCCCGCATCATCGCCGCCGCGAAGAGGTTGTTCGTTGCAAGCAACTATGCGGATGTCACGACTGACATGATCGCAAAGGCCGCCGACGTGACCAAGGGTGGCCTCTACCACCACTTTCCCAGCAAAGAGCGGCTCTACGTCTCAATGATGCTCGACGACCTCGAGCGCAAGCGCCTCCTCTTTGAACGGTCAACAACATCACGCGGGAGCTGCCGAGATCGCCTCGTCCAACTCACGAGAGATTTCCTCGAACTTCCACACGAAGAGCGAGAGCTCACCCGGCTCGTGAGGCGCGACATCAACGCATTCTCGGGAAGGGAACGAGACCGGCTCGTCCGAGCCTATCAACGAGCCCTACCTGAACAGGTCGAGACAATCATCAGTCAAGGGATCAGGAACGGCGAACTAGCCCCCGGAGATGCTCGCATCCTCTCCTGGTCGTTCGTTGCCCTGGTCGAAGTTGTGATCGGCGACTACGCCGATCACGTCTACGGAAGCGCCCAGGCACGGCTCGGCCATGTCGTGGATCTCTTCTTCGACGGCGCTGCCGCACTACCAACCGGAGGAACACAATGACACTGACGGCGACCAGAATCTTCAACGAGTGGCGCGACAAGTCGCTCGACGATGCTCTGCTCGAATGTCGCGACATGGTCGAGTCTCCGGACTTCGAGACGGCACGGCGCTGGCGCGAGGCGGGCGGCAAGATCGCGGGACACTTCCAGGTCTACTTCCCCGAGGAGATCGTGCACGCAGCCGGGATGCTCCCCTTCAAGGTGCGGGGAGCTCCCACAGAGCCGAACCGGGCCGACTCGCACTTCGGGTCGTACTTATGCTCGATTCTCAAGACCTCCCTCGAGCTTGCACTCAGCGATGTGGTGGAGATGGACCTGTTCATCTCCCACCCGATCTGTGACGCTGCTCGGAACCTGGCGGCCATCTGGGGTCGCAACGTCGACTATCCGAGCCAGATCCTCTACCTCCCACAGAACCCAAACTCGTCGGGCAGCATCGACTATCTGGCCCACGAATACGATCGTATTCGGCGTGTCGTAGAAGAAGTCGCCGGACGCAAAGTCACCGACGCCGACCTTGCCAGCTCGATCGCGGTATTCAACGAGAATCGCAAACTCATGCGGGAGCTGTACGACATCAAACGTGACACTCCGTGGCTCATCACGGCTGAAGACGCCTACGCCCTCGTTGCACTTGCAGGCATGGTCCCACGCGAAGAGCACAACGAACTCCTCACAACGCTCTTGCCGATGATCCGCGAGCGGGACATCAAACCGGAGGACCGTATCCGTGTCGTATTCGAAGGCGGGTTCTGTGAACAACCGCCGTTCGATCTCATCAGGATGCTGGGTCGCACCGTCTATGTGGTGGATGACGACTTCCACATCGGCATGCGCTGGATCACCGCGGACGTGCCCGTCGAAGGTGACCCGCTGAGGAACCTCGCCGACAGCTACATCGAACACTCCTCCTACAGCCCCGTGCAGCACGATCTGCGTAAGCCCAAGGAGAAGATGCTTATCGAGCGGATTCGCGGCGCAAACGCAGACGCCGCGATCCTCGCTGCCGCCAAAATGTGCGAACCGGGACTTGAGGAACAGGTCGCCTATACACACGCGCTCGATGATGAAGAGATTTCCTATTTCCTTAGCGAGTTTGAAGAAAACATGAGCTCGTTCGATCAGCTCGAACTACAAGTTGCAACATTCGTCGAGCACCTGCTCTTCGCATGATGCGCCTCACTACTTCACGGAGGTGGACATGACCACGCTAGAAACGAAAGATGAATTGGTCGGGCGTGGCAATCGGGAAGGTGCTGCCATGTTTCGCGATTGGTTCTCGGAACTCGACAACACAGCCAAGACGGGGGGCCAGGCCGCCTACGTTTTCGTGATGGGAAGCCTCAACGAGATCCTGAAGACGTTCGACCTGCCCGTCGTATTCCCCGAGATCAACTCACTGCAAACCGCGGTGCGTCACGTCGCCCACGAGTATCTGGACGAGGCCGAAGACTACGGGTACTCACCGGATATCTGCGGGTATGTGAAGGCGGACGTTGGGACCCAGCTCCGCGGTGGAGAACACCCCATGGCGCAGATCCCCAAACCAAGCCTCACCGTGCTTACCAATGCGTGCAATACCTACATCAAGTGGGCCGAGATCTGGGAGCGCATGTACGACACTCCGACCGTTACGATCGACATACCCGGAACACGCCAGGCCGGTGGACAGACCTGGCAAGGGAACAGCGATTTCGAAGCGGACCGCAAGTACGTGGAGGTGCAACTTCGCGAACTCATCACCGTATGCGAAGAGGTGACCGGGAAGAAGTTCGACATCGACAAGTTCCGCGAGGTCCTCGGGTACGCCAACACGATGAGCCGCTCATGGAAGCGCATCCTCGAACTCAACAACTCGAAACCGTCACTGTTCAGCGCCCTCACCGACGGAACAATCTTCCTCGGTGTCGCAAATGGATTCCGCGGCACCGAAGAAGGCGCCCGCTACTTCGAGCGGGTAGTCGAGGAGATGGAGTACAAGGCGGCAAACGGGATCGGCCAGACCATCGATGAGAAGTATCGCCTGTTGTTTGTCGGTGTGCCCTGTTACCCGATTTTCCGCCGGTTCAACGAGCTCTTCACCGATTGGGGCGGCACATTCGTCAACTCGACGTATCTGTGGTTCGCCTCCGGTGGCACTAACCGTGGGTTCGAATACGACCTAGACAATCCGTTGGCGAGCCTCGCTGAAGGCGTCCTGATCAGTGTCCGCGACGCAATGGACTCGATGTTCCACCAGAACGTAGCCCTCGCGGACATGGCGAACACCTACGACGTCGACGGCATCATCTACCACCCGATCAAGAGCTGCCGCACCGTCTCAACCGGCCTCGCGGACGGTCGCAAACACATGACGGACGAGCTGGGCATCCCGAGCCTGTTCATCGAATCGGACATGATGGATCGCCGGGTCGTCTCCGAAGCTCAAATGAAAAACAGAATCGATGCCTTCTTCGAAGGCCTGGAATCCCGCAGACAGCAAACGCCGTCCGACGGAAAAGGATGAGGTGATCACCGTGGCATACGCAGCCGGAGTCGATGTTGGATCGACCCAAACCAAAGCCGTCATTGTCGACGAAGGCGGGGTCATTGTTGGACGCTCGCTGATCGACACCGGGGCCAACGTCATCAAAGCCGCCGAGGACTCGTTCCTGATAGCGCTCAAAGAGCACGATCTCGACGAGGAAGAGATCGAGTACGTTGTCGGTACCGGATACGGCCGGTATCGAGTGACGTTCGGCAACACCCAGGTGACGGAGATCAGCTGTCACGGGCGAGGCGCCGTGCACCTGTTCCCGAACACGCGAACCGTTGTCGACATGGGCGGCCAGGACACGAAGGCAATCTCGGTGAGCGCCGATGGTGAGATTGTTGACTTCTGCATGAACGACAAGTGTGCTGCGGGCACCGGCCGGTTCCTCGGAGCCGCCGCCGCTGCGCTCGATATCCCTATCGGCGATCTTGGGCCGGTCTCACTCAGGAGCACGAAGCCGATCAAGATCAGCACGACCTGCACGGTCTTCGCTGAGTCCGAAATACTTGCATGGATCGGTAAGGGCAAGAAGATCGAAGACATCCTCTGGGGTGTCCACAAGTCCATCGCATCGCGTTCAGCAGGCCTGATGCGTCGTGTCGGCGTCAATGACGAGATCACGTTCACAGGCGGTGTCTCGCGCAACCTCGGCATGGTAAAGGCACTTGAAGAACGGCTCGAAAAGCCGTTGAACATCAGCGAAGACTGCCACTACATGGGTGCTCTCGGCGCCGCATTGTTTGCGCTCGATCACGTCCTGACCGGCCGAACACCGGTGAGCACGGCTGCGGGGGTGATCCTGTGATTATCACCGCAGGTTTGGATATCGGATCCACATACACCAAGGCACTCCTCCAAAACGAGGACGGCGAAATACTCGCCAAGGCGATGCTCCCGACCGGTTTCCGGCTTCAGGAGATCGCACGGACGATCTATGACCGGGTGCTTGAGGAAGCCGGGCTCGGCGAAAACGACATTTCATATGTGATCGCCACCGGACCCGGTCGACACCAGGTCGACTTCAAGGACCTCCAGGTCACCGACCTCACGGCGAGTGCCCGCGGCGCATGTGCCCTATTCCCCGGAACTCGCAC
>BDTL01000171.1 GCA_002898115.1 bacterium BMS3Bbin02
ATGGCGTTGGTGCCGAGGCTGGTCACGGATCCGCAGGTGTCACACACGAGATGGGTGGGGGGTGCACTCTCTGCGAGGTGGTAGACGGCCGCGCCGTGAGGGAGGTGGGTGTGGGTGAGGAGCCCTGCATCGATCAGGGTCTCCAGGGTGCGGTACACGGTGGCTGTGTCGATCGGTCCGGAATCAGTGGTTGCCCGCTCGGCAATTGTGGTGGCATCAAGATGGTCGTCGTGGCCCGTTGCGATCACTTCGCAGACTGCACGTCGCGGCGCCGTGATCCGAAGTCCGCGGTCCCGGAGTGTGTCGATCAACGTTTCGGCTGAAATGTGCATGCCCCAATCGTAGAGGCGCCGGAGTTACAAGGCCGCTAGCGGCGGGACAGAATCACCACGGGGATCTCACGGGTGGTGCGCGACTGATACTCGGCATACCCCTCATACGCCGCGAGGACCGACGGCCACAGTCGGGCACGCTCCGTCTCGTCTGCGGTCCGGGCCGTGACCGGAATCTTTTCGCCGAGTACCTGGATCGTGGTGTGGGGCTTGGCCTGGAGGTTTCGGTACCACTGCGGGTTTTCGGGGCGTCCTCCCCAGGACGCGATGATCACGAAGTCGTCGCCGTCGCGCAGATACAGCAGCGGTACGGTGTGTTGCTTACCGGTCTCGCTCCCGATCGTCGAGAGCAACAGCATGTCGTTGTTGACGAGCCGCTTTCCGATTCGTCCGCTCGTGACCCTGAACAGCACCGTGTGCAGGGTCGAAAGCCGCTTCGCCGTGGAATCCTTCATGTGCGGATGGTACCGACCGGTGGATGTATCAGGTCGTCGAAGCAGGGTCTAGCTGGAGAGGAACCACCCGCGCGATCCCTGCGAAGTCGCCATCGGCACTCAAGAGTTGGGCTCCCATGCGCAGGGCTATCGCGGCGATCATGCAAGCAATGAGATTCCGGGGGTG
Source organism: bacterium BMS3Bbin02 (assembly GCA_002898115.1). GTDB lineage: Bacteria > Actinomycetota > Acidimicrobiia > Spongiisociales > UBA5794 > BMS3BBIN02. The sequence continues at coordinate 954 of BDTL01000171.1, forward strand.
ATTCCGTTTGCCCGACACGCTCGGTAGATACTGGCCGCGCCCTCGAAGTCACCCGCGACGTCCGTCGGAACCCACAGGAAAGACGTGAGAAGCCTTCGTAGCTGTGTAGAGCTCTCCTCGTCGCGCGCTCTGTTCAGTTTGTTCATCTGTCGGTCGTATCGTAGGTCCGGTCGATGCGTGGCGGGGTACCACGGATATCGGGGAGCGCTTCGGTACCGCGTGGGTACCCGACGAGCACGCGCAGCGCAATGTCCGCGCCTTCCGACTCCGCGGTGAGTCCGTATCCGCTCACGATCGCACTCAAGAGACGGCAATCAACAGCCGGGTTTGATCCAATCATTCCTTGAACATATGGACTGTCTACGACAAGAACGACTGTCGTAACCCTGGTCGTCGCGCCCGGCGTTTGCATTCTCGGTTCTATTCACTGGCGCCCGTATCTCGTACCTGTATGGGTCGCGGATCGCTCGCTACAATTACCACACGAGATCTGAAGGAGAGTTCCCATGCCGATCGACAACGTTTTCGCCGACCTGGTTTCCTGGGGCATCTATATCCTTGGGTCTGTTGCATTTGGGGCTGTGTTGTTCTCCGACCGGTTCCTCCGTCGACAGGTTCCCTCGTATGTTGTTGCCTACGGATGGCTCCTCGCGATCGGTGGAATGGTCGCGGCGGTGTTGATCGAGCTGTATCCGGCAGCCGTCGGGTTCAGCATTGGCTTAGTCGCTTACCTGGTCGCGCTGAGCAAGCCTGCCGCCTCGAAGCCCGGCACAGACGTCGTTACGCAGTAGACGCTCGCCGCAGGTTCTCAACACCGTTCCCGCCAGTTCCCGATGCACCGCCGCGTTTGCGAGACGTCGATGTCTTGATCGGGTTCTTCTTTAACTAGCGGTGCATACGGTTGAGCGCGCGCCAGTTTGGTGAGGAGCTCTCGTTTGCGTGTGGTGCGGACCCGGTGGGCTTTCTCCTCCAACGACTGATCCGCGCGGTCACTATCGCGTCTGGTACTGGTCCGAAGTTGACCGATCGTGCGGCGACTCCCTCGACACCGATAGTGTCCATTACGACGACCGTACGCGGGCGGCGGTCGGTGCTGGTCTTGAGTTATGGCATCGCGCCCGCCACATTGACCTGACCTCCACAGGCCTGTTGGTCTCTGGAGGCTGTTGCTTTCGGCGCGATTCTCACAATGCTTCTCGCGGACCGGGCCGGACTCCGGTCAGTTGCCGTGTCTACACTTGACCGTCCGTTCAAGGAGGTGAGCACGCGTATGTCTGACTGGCAACCCTCGCCCGAGATTCAAGCTCTCTACTCCGATCATCTAGAGAGTCGACCGGGACTTGGCGCTGAGCGCGCGCTCCACTACACACGGTACTGGAAGCGACAGGTCGACAAAGATACCCCGTCATGTTTGGCCAACGCCGGAGCCCTGGCCTATCACCTGGAGGAGCGTTCGATCCAGATCCATCCCGGTGAGCTGATCGTCGGGTCCCACACCGAACACAGGGTGGGAGCGATCTGTCATATCGAGAAGACCGGCTCGGTGATGTTGGAAGACCTCTTCCGTTTCGAGAAGCGATCGGTGAATCCTCTTCATGTGGACTCCGGTGTGAAGTGGGCGCTGCTCCGTTCCTCGATCCCATACTGGCTCAGGCGCAACCTGGTCATGCGTGCTTTTCCGATGCGGGAGGGGCTCAAGTACGCCGGTGACCAGCTCCGAGCCGCCCATTTCGTCATCAACGAGGCCGCCGGTGTAGCCCACTTCCTGCCCGACTACGAGCAGGTCATTCGACTCGGTACTGACGGCTTGCGAGCAAAGGTGGAAGCAAGGATCGCTCAGGGAGACCTCGACGTGCAGGGGCAGGAATACCTCGACGCAAGCCTCGTCTGCTTGACCGCGGTCGAGCACTTCGCAGATCGTTACCGCGATCTCGCACAGAGTCTGGGGCGAGACGACGTGGCGGAAGTCCTTTCTCATGTTCCGCGTCGGCCGGCAAGAAACTTGCGCGAGGCGCTCCAACTCATCTGGCTCTTCCAGCTACTGATCCAGGTTGAGTCTATCGATCAGGGAATCAGCCTCGGGCGAATGGACCAGTATCTCTACCCACTGTTTTGTGAGGAGAAGAAGCGCGCCGACTACGACGCGGACGACGTTCGCGATCTGTTTGCGGCCTTTTGCATCAAGCTATCTGAGGTGATTCCGCTGTTCTCGGGTCGCGCCACCGAGTACTACGCCGGACTTCCGAGCGGGCAGGCACTTTCGATCGGTGGGGTCGACGCGAACGGCAACGATGCGACGAACGAGCTTACCTACCTGCTGCTGGATGTGATGAAGGGGTTCCAGACCAGGCAGCCGAACTGGCACGCCCGGGTCAGCACACGCTCGGACGATGCGTACGTGAGACGGGTCGTTGACGTGGTCGCAGCCGGCGGGGGTTCTCCCGCCCTGTACAACGATGATGTGATCATGCCCGCAATGGTTGAGCGGGGTGTCGACGCCGCCAAGGTCTGGAACTATGCAACGGTCGGTTGTGTTGAGCCGGCCCTCCCACGCGAGAGCTTTACATCCTCCGATGCTGCAATCTTCAACCTCGCCATCGGACTTGAGCTGGTGTTTGGCGACGGGAACCGACTCAAGAAGGGGAAGGTCTGCGAACGTCCGTGGCTGGCGAAGATCCACTCCATGGCCGAGCTTCTTGAGCAAGTGGAGGTGCGGACTAACGAGCGAATCCGGGAACTCAAGCATGCTCTTGACGCGATTGAGCGGGCCAACGCCGGCTTCTTTCCTACGCCGTTGTCCTCGTTAACTATCGGGGGTTGTATCGAGAGCGCGACGGACGCCACGCGCGGTGGGGCGTGGTACAACGCCTCAGGGATACAGGGTGTGGGGGTGGCCGACCTGGCGAATTCACTGGCCGTGATCGAGACACTCGTCTTTCGGGAAGAGCAATATACGTTGGAGGAGCTCGCGAACGCGTGCGCGACCGATTTTGTTGATCACGAGTTGCTGCGCGCACGTGCGCTGAAGATCACCGCTTTTGGCAACGATGATCCGCTCGTCGATGACCTGGCCACTGAGGCTGTCGAGATGTTTGATCGCTGCGTCTCTCAGCACACGAACACACGTGGCGGGCGTTGGATGCCGGGCTTCTACTCGATGACATGCCACCAGGGATTTGGCAAACAGACGGCAGCGATGCCCTCGGGGCGGCTTGCGGGACGCCCACTTGCCGATGGGCTGGCACCGGTGGACGGCTCGGACCGTCTCGGCCCGACGGCTTCGCTCAACTCTGTGGCCAAGTTTGATCACCGCCGCTTTGGCAACGGGATCAATGTCAACATCAAGTTTGATGCAGCCACGGTCGCGGGACGCGAGGGCAAGGAGGCCCTTGAAGCCTTGATCTATGGTTACTTCGCTCAGGGCGGGATGCAGATGCAGGTCAATGTCGTCGATCCGGAAGTTCTCAAGCAGGCGCTACACGATCCCGAGAGTCACCGAAATCTGCTTGTCCGGATTTCGGGCTACTGCGCCTACTTCGTCGACCTGACACCAGCCATGCAGCAGGAGTTGATCGACCGTACGCGCCAACGAGTCTGATGGAACCAACCGCTCCGGTTTTCGATATCCAGCGATTCTCGTTGCACGACGGCCCCGGGGTTCGATCCCTCGTCTTCATCAAGGGATGCACCCTGCACTGCCCGTGGTGCCAGAACCCTGAGTCGCAGGCGAGCCGACCGGTCATCGCTTTCTACGCCGACCGCTGTCAGGAGAGCTTTGAGTGTGCGGCAGTCTGCCCCAACAGGGCGATCCGAGTCGAGGGTTATCGCGTTGATCATGAGCGCTGTGACCTGTGTGCCCGCTGTGTGGCCGCCTGTGCATACGGCGCCCTCAGGCTGATCGGCGAACACCTCACCCCGACTCAGCTTGTTGACAAGCTCCTGGTCGATCTGCCCTACTACGAGAACTCCGGGGGAGGGGTCACCTTCACCGGGGGTGAGCCGACACTCTATCCCGATTTCATGCGGCGCGTCCTGGAGCTCTGCAAGGCGGTAGGGATCCACACGAACCTTGAGACCGCAGGAACCTTCTCGTGGGCGAAGTGGGAACCGATTCTTGCAATGCTTGATCTGATCTACTTCGACCTGAAGATCCTTGATGCGGAACTTCATGAAGCTCACCTCGGTCATGGTCTTTCGAGAATCATGGAGAACGCTGCGAACCTGACCCGGCGGGGCTTTCCTGTTGAGTTCCGAATGGCGCTGGTGCCGGGCTACACGGACACACCGGCCAACATCGTCGCCGCATCCGACTTTCTCCACAGGCTCGGGTACGGCGCCGTTCACCTGCTTGCCTATCACAACATGGGTGAAGCAAAGATCGACATTATCCAGGGGACTCAGCCCAAGCTCGGTCTGACCCGATACTCCGACGAATCGTGGCGGGAGCTAGTCAGAATGTTTAGGGAACGCGGTATAGAGGTGCTGAACGAGTCACCCTGACGACCAGGTTCATCGATCCCGAAGCGGAAATGCGGACCATCGGCCTCGGTTTGACCGCCAGTGCTCTCTACGCGTGGATCCTCCGGCTAACGGCGTCTCGGTGACCGGCGAGGTTCAGCCGCAATCCCATGCGAAACGCGATGTGGGCGGCA
>BDTL01000172.1 GCA_002898115.1 bacterium BMS3Bbin02
AGGTAATCTTGGCACAGGTAGAACCGGCACTCACCGATGTGGTGATCGGTCGCGAGATACGCGCTGTCGCCGACCCGGTCGCGCTTGTCACGACCGCGGCCGAGCACCGCGTTACGGGTCTTGTTTGGCACGCGGTGCAGGCAGACGCGATTACGGTCGACGAGGTGCAGAAGAAACGAATGGCGATCGGCCAGGTCCGTCTCCGGACACGTCAGGCGACGATCGTCGGTGCCCTGCCGAAACTGCTAGAGGACGCCAAATCGGTTGGCGTCAGACTGGTGCTGTTCAAGGGTGCTGCTCTTGAGAACCAACTCTATGGCGTATCGGGACTTCGCCCATTCACCGATCTCGACGTCGCCGTAGCGCCGGAATCCCGGCACCGGTTCGGAGAGCTCGTGGCACGCCTTGATCCCGCGCACTCCCTCGCCACAAAGGCTCAGCGTTTTGTCGATGCGGGAATCCTCGATTCCGTGGACATCCAGCTCGACGATGTGTGGATTGATTTGCATGTCGATCCGTTCAAAGTCGGTCTCGACCTTCTTCAGCCCGACCTTGTGTGGGGATCAACGGAGGTGGTGGACATCGGGGGTACCGATGTCGAGGTACTCGGCCTCGAAGCCGCGACATTGCAGATGATGTTGCACGAGCTTAAGGACCGTTTCGCGTTCCTGATAGGCCATTCGGACCTCCTGAGACTCTGCACCCACCCGAAACTTGATCGCAGGTTGCTCGAAGAGATGGTCCAGGCGCAGGGGTACGGTTCCCTGTTCACGTTCGTGATGGATGTCGTTGAAGACGATCTTGGTGTCACGATTCGTCCGACTCCGGCCGTTCGGGGCTGGAGACACGCTGTTGCGCGGAGAGTGTGGCCATCATCGATCCGGTTAGGTGGCGACCGTGGTAGGCGTGATCACCACCGCCGACAACAGTTCATCCCGTTCCTCGCGAAGGGTCGCGTGTTCGAGGCGTTCGGCTGGTGGCGCCGGGTGGTATTCCCGTCCGCGGAGTTGTTGGAGTACTGGGGCGAACTGTTGCACCCGCACCATCCTCCGCTACGGGGACCCTACATATGGAAGCTCCTGAGTCGTCGGTGGCACCTCTTTACGGATCGCCGGTCGGGCCACTCGTAGCGTCACGGGTCGAAGGCATCGATCTCGAAGGTCTGACCTTCAAGATCGTTTCCGAATGAGTTCCACGTGTTGAAGTCCAGGACCTTCCCGAGCCATCTGAAGTACTCGTTCGCGTTCACGTAGTACGTATTCGACTCGAATCGGTTGTTCCACTCCGAGAACACTGCCTCGCTCCCGATATCCTGACCAATGCCGGACGAACCCTCGGACGCAACGATGATGTTGTCGTGGACATACAGATTGCGGAGTTCTCGTTCGCCGTATGCGCCGGTTCCGCGGTCCTGCTGGATGCCGATGATGCCAAGCCGGTTGTCCCGAACGACATTTCCGGTGACCTCGACGTCGGGAGAGTGGGCGATGAGAATCCCCGCGCCATACAGCCATTGTGTCCACCCGAAGCCGTTGCCGGTCACGGTATTGTCCTTGATGACAGCTCGATAGCTGATCTCGTGGAAGATGCCCGGTCCGAGGTTGTTTTCAACGACATTTTCCGCAATGGTGACGTCAATGTTATCGATATCGGTCCAGATCCCGGGTCCGGCATTGTCGTAGACGTAGTTGCGTTCTACGAGCAACCTGGTTTGAGTCGTCAGCTTCATTCCGCCGGTCTCGAATCCCGGAAGAAAGCCGATCGTCGTGTTGCCGTACACCTCGTTGTCTCGGATAATGTTGTCGAATCCACCCGGACCCGTGCCGATCCCGAGCTGTCCGTTGGCATAGACCCGGTTCTGTTCCGCCACGTTTTGCGCACCGAGCTTGATACCGACGCCGTGGTTGAAGCGGACGTCATTGTTTGCGATCCGCCATCTCAGAGCAAGCGTGTTTCCGCTCTTCGCCTGGATGGCTCCCGACTGGGCCGGGTTGGCGTACTTCTCGATGATGAATCCGTCGATCGTCACGTCAGATGCTGTCCCAAAGAACGCAAACTCCGTTGTGGTGAGTTCGACGATCTGTCCCGCAGGGTCGTCGCCGACGGTGAGTACGCCGGTGTCATAGTTGAGTTGAAAGGTACCGGGGCCAACGTCGTTGGCATCTTCTATTTGCTGGGACAGCACCGAATTAATGTAGACGTCTTCCGGTCGCGAGCACATTAGGGCAACTTCCTTGCAGTTGCCCTGGACCCGCCCCTCGGCGTTGATGCCGGCAAGAATCCAGACAGACCCCTGTTGGGTGAACCCTTCGAGAACGGTGGACCCGTTGAGGGTGGCTCCCGGTTGACCGACAAACGACATTGAGTTTTTCGGCTCGATCGAAACGTTCCGGTACGTGCCGGGCTCGAAGATGAACGCCGTGCCCGCCGGGGCGCTCGCGATGACCCTCTCGACATCCATTGCCGGAGACAGCATGACAGACTCGCTCAGTGGTCCGGGAATCCGAACCACCGTTGTCGATTGTGGAGGCGTCGGTTGGCGGGCCGACGTCGTCGTGGATTGGTCGACTGATCCCGCGCATGCTGACGCCAGCACCATAAGGGCGAGCGCCGTCATACCCCTGTTGACTAGTAACCGCATAGGGGAGACGCTACTTCGCCGCGGCATTTACCGCGGGAACCGTGGTTAACTGAGTGCCCGTCGTAGGAACGCAGCCATCTGTCCCCGGGTGACATTTTGGTCCGGGCAGAACCTGGTGTTAGACGGTGGGTTGCATCCCTTGGTGACACCGGCGGTCGCTAATCTGTCGATGTCGCCCTCGAACTCCGAGTTGTCGTCGTCGGTGAACAGGTCCCCTCCACCATTCTTCGTGTACCCGAGTGCCCTCGTCAGGAACGCCGCCATCTGGCCGCGCGTGACTGAGTCATACACACAGAACTTGGTGCCGTTGCTGTTGCAGCCGCTCGTGATACCTGCGTGTGCGAGTCGATTGATGGCGCCCTCGAACGCCGATCCGTTGTCGTCCTTGAAGTAGTCCTTGGACGTATTCGGGAGATTCAATGCGCGGTCCAGGAACGCCGCCATCTGGCCGCGGGTCACGCGATCGTTGGGGCAGTACTTGGTGTTGGTCGGCGGGTTGCAGCCGTTGGTGATTCCCTGTGCCGCGAGCCACTCAATGTCTGACTCGAAGAGACTGTTCGCGATGTCCGTAAAGGTCCCGCCACCGCCACCGCCGCCACCGCCACCGCCGCCGCCGCCACCGCCGCCGCCGCCGCCGCCGCCGCCGCCACCGCCCGGGCCGATCCAGCCCTCACCTTCGGGTGGGAGTGTCGGCATGGTGAAGGAGCTCCGGTTGAGCCAGGTCCCGTTGGTGTCCATACCGGCCGACTGCCATTGCGACTTGGTGTATCCGGAGAACTTCCAGCGGTAGTTCTTAGCGTTCGTGTTGTTGAAGTAGTAGGTGTTATCCCAGAACTTGTTGCCCCAACTGTTGAAGATCGCCGGGTTGTTCGAGTTCGGTTGCGCAATGCCGGTTTCACCATCAGAGGACACGATCACGTTGTCGTACACCTTCATGTTGCGAATCTCGTATGCACCGGATGCGCCCGATCCGCGAGTCTGCTGGATGCCGATGATGGCCTGACCGTTGTCGATGACAGTGTTGTTGTACACCTCGACGTTGGGGGAGTGTGCAACCAGAATTCCGGCACCCCACAACCAACCGGTGTCAACTCCGTTGCCGATAACGAGGTTGTTCTTGATGACGGCGTTGTATGAGATCTCGTAGAAGATGCCGGAACGTCTGTTGTACGCGACGATGTTGTTGTCAAAGACAGCGCCATTGGCGCCAACATCGGTCCAGAGTCCCGGCCCGTTGTTGTTGTGGACATAGTTGCCACGCACCACGAGGTTATCTTCGTCGGCGAACTTGGCACCACCGACTTCAAACCCTCCGAGGAAGGGAATGGTCGTGTTGTAGGAGATCTCGTTGTTCTCAACGAGATTGCCGGAGCCGGTTGAGCCGGACCCGATTCCGAGCTGTCCGTTAGCCCAGATGAAGTTGCCGCTGACGACAGTGTTTCTACCCAACTTGATGCCGGTGCCGTGATTCCAGCGGATCTCGTTGTTGCGAATAATCCAACCGTCGGCGAGTTTGCTGCCGCCGGTCTTGGCCTGGATTGCCCCGCGTTGAGCGGGGTTCGCGTACTTCTCGATGATGAGACCCTCGATCGTCACGTTCGGTGCGTTGCCGTTGAACGCATCGCTGACATACCCGATCTCCACGAGTTTGCCGGATGGGTTCTGACCGATCCACACCGTGTTGGCGCCGTAGTCGAAATAGAACGTTCCGGCGGTGACCGCCGACTTGCTCAGTACCTGCTGCAAGAGCGTGTCGTTGATATAGATATCTTCGGGGTACTTACAGGCGTTGCCGTTCTCGCAGTTTCCCTTCCGGGCACCATTTTGATCTTGCCCGCCGTGTTTCCAGAGGCCACCCGACGATGTCCAGTCTGAGAGCACACGCGACCCACTCAGGATGGCGCCCGGTTGGCCGGTGAACGTCGTGTTGCTTTTGGGATTGATCTGGAAGCCGCGGTATATCCCGGGCTTGAACACGAACTTGGTGCCGGACGGTTTGTTCTTGATGATTGAGACGAAGTTATCGTTCGGATCAAGGACAACAGTTTCGGCGGCAGATACGGTCGTAGCGGTTGTCACGATCAGTCCCACACTTAGGATGAACGCTAGGGCGGTTCTTTGGAGCTTCAGGGCCGCAAACGCTCGGCCATGAGCTGACGGGATCGCCGGAGCAATCGTCTGCAAAATATACCTCTTTCCCCTTCTCCGGAGGCCCATCGGATGAATGGGGGTTCCGCTTTAGCGATTTCTCAGAGAATTTTTCTGGGGTATGCGCAAAGCAATGTCTTCGGTGGCGACCGGTCCAGCGCTGGAAAACAGTCTCGACTTGCGCGGTGCAGAGACTCGTGGGTTGCCAACGGGATCGAAGTATACGGCCACGCCGCGCCTATGGGAGAATCAATGCACTACATGGCCAATGCCAGCTAGTTAACCGATCCACCGTTGGTCGTTTTCAGGGCTGGATACCCCGCGCTGACCCTTGCGATCATTCCCAGCGCCGTTCCGGTGAACACATACAGCGGTATCGCCACCTGGGGTCCTTCAAGCGTCGGATCGAAAATTGCGTTGCCGAGAATCGCGATGACGGCGATCAGAAGCCAGGTAAGGATTCCGGCCGCTTCCGGATCAGACCGTCTCAATCGTTGGCGCACCCGCAGCACCGCCACCGCAAACGTGGCCCAGAGCACCAGCCAGACCGTAAGGCCGGGGATCCCCATTCTTGCCAGAATGCCAAGGTGAGAGTTGTGTGCATTCCTGAGGGTCTGGAACGCGTCCTGCTGAATCGGTACAGCGTTGTACCGCTCTGCGATGTTTGGGCCCATGCCAAACCCGAAGGGGAAGTCACCGTAGATCACGTCCTGGGTGATGCCGTTCCAGAGTTCCAACCGCCACCGCTTGGTGCCGGCGAGCGTGTCATCCCCTCCGTCGGCGAAAACACTCTGGACGTTCGTTACGATCTGGCGCACCGAGATTTCTCGTTTGGCGGTCTCGATGCGGGCGTCCATTGCGAACAACAGACCGAACAGTCCGAAGGTGATACCCGCGATTCGAAACAGTGTTCGAGATGGGCGTTTTGACAGCAGTATGGTGAACCCGATGACAG
>BDTL01000173.1 GCA_002898115.1 bacterium BMS3Bbin02
CTGAGTGCAGAAGGGCCGATACCGGAGTCGGTCCAGCCATGGCCGAGAACAGCCATGGGGAGAACGGGACCTGAGCCGACTTGGCCGCGGCCGCCAACACCACGCCTCCGGCCACGACGGCAAGCCATCCCGACGACGCCGTTGACAGGTCGGCGTATCGAAGACTGCCGGTGGCGGCAAAGACGGCACCGGCCGCCACGTAAATACCGAGGTCGCCGAACCGGGTCGTGACAAACGCTTCTCGAGCCGACCGGGGACGGTCGGGGTCGCGCCAGTTGTGTCCGATGAGACCCCACGAAGCCGCTCCGACCAACTCCCATCCGATGAGCAGCGTGAGGAAATCTTCAGCGATGACCAGAAGCTCCATTGCTCCCACGAACCAGGTGAGCACGACCAGCAATTTGATGATCGCCCGATCACCTTCCGAGTTCGTTGCTGCAAACCCGATCACCGCGGTCGCGATCAACGGGACCAGGACGACCATGACGCGCCCAAAGTCCGTAACAGACACAGCGAGGTCCAATCCCGCTCCCCATGTCCACTCGCCCGCTGCCTGAATCGATGCCGCGTACCAGGCAACAAGAACGGTGATCGCCATCGCCACAACCGCTGCAATGCGGGCGACCACCTCGTTACGGCGCAGCCCCAGGATGACGAGACCACCGACAAGCGGCGTGAGTACGGGTAGCCACACCATCAGTTGCGCAACTTCTTGAGCTTCTCGGCGATGTCTGCTTTGCGAGATCGATACACCGCCGTCACGAGAGCGAACCCGATGGCCGCTTCAATCGCCATCACAGCGAGAATCACGATCACCAGCAGTTGTCCCGAGGGGTTACCCCCCGTGGTCCCCCACCAGAACACGACTGTGACGAGCACCGCACTGTTGAGCATCAGCTCGAGACCCATCATGATCATCACGAATGACTGCTGGCTCAACGCCCCGTAGACACCAATCCCGAAAATGGCCGCTGCTATGACGAGGAGGAGGTCGATCATGTTCGGTCCCCGACCTCTACATCGAGTTCGGGCTCCACGGACCCGGCGAAGGCGTCACCGAAGCGACCCTGTTTCGCCGCCAACGCGATCGCTCCGATCATGACAGCAAGCAGGGCGACACCTGCGGATTCGAAGATAAGCATCGAGCGCCCCAGCAACTCTTCCCCAAGGGCGACTGTCGGATCCTCCACCGGAGCAGGGCGATTCGGAAACTCTGCTACTACCCCGACCCACGCGAGAACGAGGAAGGACCCAACGCCTGCGAGGATCGACGTCCGGTGCTGATGGACCATGGTCATCGGGTTTAACCCGGCAGGGTTCATCATGAACATGATCATGAAGATCGCCATGATGGTCATCTCACCCGACATCATCAGGATGAGGATCAAACCGAGGAACTGCGCATCGAGCACGATCAGCATGGCGCCAACACCGACAAAGGAGACCATGAGCCAGTACGCAGCCCGCAACATGGAATCGGTACGGAATACCAGCCAGCCCGCGACAACCGCTCCGAGTCCGAACGCCGCGATAAGAAAGTAAGACAGAGGTCCAGGGGTCATAGCGCTATCCACCCTGAGAGGAACACATCGACGAGCGCCAGGGGGAGCAACACGACCCACCCGAACCACACAAAACGTTGGACCCGCATCCGCGCCACCGTTCGCCCGGTCAACGCAAGAAGAATCAGCAGTATCACCGTCTTGACCAATGTCCAGAGCCAGCCGGGGAGAACCGGACCGAGGTACCCACCGAGAAACACGGCTTGTCCCATCAGCGACATGGTTACCAGCAACGCCGCCCGCCCGAACCGCCACATGGCCAGTCTCGGACCCGATGCTTCAGCAGCGACGCCACCAACGATATCAGCGCCCTCCGGCAAATCGAACGGACCCCAAAAGGCGATCGCGGCAGCTGTGATCAGGTAAATCGGAAGTCCGAGAGGTTGCTCAAGCACATACCACAAGCTCGACTGCGCTTCCACGATCACACCGACAGACAGGGACTCCGCAGGAATGGCGGTGGTTAACACGACCAGTGAAAACGGTATGCCGACTGATAGAACCATGGCTGCAGACCGGTACCCACCGATCATGGGGAACACCGAATTCGGCGCCCATCCGAAAATGAACACTGCAACCAGAACGATAAGCATCGCGGCGCCGAACAACACGAGCCCGGCCGGGATGTCACCTCCTGCTGATGGTCCGCCTACGGGAATCGGCACCGCTCCCACAGCCGCAAGGCCAAGTAACAGCGATGGGGCGAGAATCCACGCCTCGAAATCCGGCCGTTCCGTGGTGGTGACTGGCTGCACCATGAGAAAGGACAAGCGTTTAACCGGGTACACAAGCGCCGAACGAACGCCTTGGGTTGAGCCTCCCATCAGGCGGTCCGCCACCACGAACAAATACGCACCCGCTACCAACGACACCGCCACCTGAAGAAGTATTCCGAGGGAGGTCATACCACGGGCTTTCCGACGGACACAGACTCCATGTCAATGTCGAGCGACTGGATCGTAGCGACAAGGTCTCCCCACTCCGCTCCGACGAGGATCGTTTCGAGCATTGACACGAACCGGCCTGACGGGCGCGACTCACCAACCCGATACAGGCCGTCGGGCGCTTCCACTTCCCCGTTACCGAAGGCTATGCGATTGCCGGCTCTACCGGCTAGGTCGACCGCCTGCACGGCTTCCTCCGCGCGCACCATGAACCGTCCCCACGCGTCACCGTCGTCTCGCGTCACCGGCCGGAACCCAAGGTCGTCGTAACCGTCCTCTGCAGTGCGTCGATCGTCGGACATCCCCGTGGCGCGAGCGACCGGACCGAGGCCGGCAAGATCAATGTCCGACGGCAGCACTCCGACGCCTCGCAGTGTCATGTGCCGCAGCAATGATCTCCTCACAGAGGTTATGAGTTTCTTCACAGGCTCCACGTCACCCAATTCAATGGTCGCCGCGAGACGAGCTGCTTTGACCGCCAGCCGATCAACCCCCGAAATCAAAAGGGTGTCGGCCATCCATTCGAGATGATGTCTGGCGCGGGCCATCTCGAGATCGCG
>BDTL01000174.1 GCA_002898115.1 bacterium BMS3Bbin02
TCCGATCTACCAACCTCTTGAGCTCTTCGATGATGCCGGACGCACCCCGCAGGCAGGCGAGGTGGTCGTTGAGGTTGCCGGTTGTGGCCTGTGTCACACTGATCTCGGATTTCTCGATGGGCAGGTCAAGACACGTGTCGACCTTCCCCTGGTGCTCGGGCACGAGATCAGCGGCACCGTTGTCGAGGCGGGCGATGGTGCCGAACAATGGCTTGGCAAAGATGTTCTGGTCCCGGCCGTCATCCCATGCGGTGAATGCGGGCTGTGTTTGTCCGGCAGAGGAAATGTCTGCGCCAGCCAGAAGATGCCCGGAAACGACCTCGACGGCGGGTTCGGTACCCACGTCACCGTTCCGACCATGGGTTTGTCCGTTGTCGAGAACCTTCCGGAGGGTTATGACCTCGCCGATTTCTCAGTGGTCGCCGATGCCGTGACAACGCCGCTTCAGGCGGTTCGGCGAGCTGAAGTCACCGAGGGAGATTTTGTTGTGGTGGTCGGGGCCGGAGGTGTTGGCGCGTATGCGGTGCAGATAGCGGCGGCAAGCGGGGGGACTGTGATTGCTGTTGATATCGACGACAGCCGTCTCGAATTGCTTCTGCAACACGGTGCGACGGGCACAGTTAACGCTCGCGACCTCTCGGCGCGCGATGTTCGGAATCAGGTCCGCGAACACGCGCAGCGAGTTGGAGCACCGCGCGAGGGTTGGAAGATCTTCGAGTGCTCGGGGACACCATCGGGTCAGGAGACCGCGTACGGGCTGCTCGGACCGGCAGCGACACTTGCAGTCGTCGGGTTCACGATGGAGAAAGTCACCATTCGACTGTCAAATCTGATGGCGTTCGACGCAACCGCGTTTGGCAGCTGGGGATGTCCACCGGAACGGTATGCCGAGGCCATCGAACTGGTGACGTCGGGCAAGGTGAAACTGCTGCCGTTTACGCGCAAGGTCCCGATGCGCGATATCGCAGCAGCCATAGAGCAAGCGCACCAGGGGGGCGACGCTCGCAGAACGATTCTTATCCCCTGACCACTCTCTTCCCATGACCATTCTCTTCCCATGAAAGGTGAAACACTATGGAGTTTGTAGACCACAATCTTGTTCCCGAGAGCGAGTTCAACGAGATTCTCTATGAGACGCGGCCGGTTCTCGACGACACCGGTTCCGCGGTGGCCGGTTTGCACGCAGTGTGGATCACGTTGAACAACCCTCAACAGCTCAACTCATACACCACAGAGTCGGTAAAGGAAATCATTCTGGCCTTTCGTCGAGCTTCGGTAGACCGCGCAGCTGTCGCAGTGGTCTTCACCGCAGTCGGTGATCGAGCATTCTGCACCGGCGGCAACACCGAGGAATACTCCGAGTACTACGCCGGTCGTCCGGGTGAGTACCGGCAATACATGCGCCTGTTCAACGACATGGTGTCGGCGATCCTCATGTGCGACAAACCGGTTATCAACCGGGTGAACGGCATGCGCATCGGCGGTGGGCAGGAAATCGGCATGGCGTGCGACTTCACGTTGGCCTCGGACCTAGCGCGATTTGGTCAGGCGGGGCCGAAACACGGTTCGGCGCCTGACGGAGGCTCGACGGACTTCCTCCATCTGTATGTGGGGTGGGGCGACGCGATGGCGAGTTGCGTGTTGTGCGACCCGTGGAGCGCACACGAGGCGTTGCGTCTTGGACTCGTCAATGACATCTTTCCCGTGCTCAAGGTTGATGGTGAGTTCGTCCCGAACCCGCTCGTGGTTACTGACCGGTATCTGGACAAGTGGGGCAAGATCGTCCACGGCACGTCGAAAGAGGGTGACGACTTAGCAGAAGGAAAGGTGATGCTGAAGGCCGGCACCATCGACTTCTCGATGCTTGATGCCGGCGTGGACACCATGTTGACCAAGATCCTGTACACGATGCCGGACTGTACGATCAAGACAATCGAGTCCGTGCGCAAGAAGAAGCTTGAACATTGGGATCAGAACAAAGAGTCCAACCGGGCATGGCTATCTCTCAACATGATGACGGAGGCCAAGGCGGGTTTCCAGGCCTTCCATCGCGGTTCACGTGAGATTGGACGCGAAGTCGACTTTGTTGATCTGCGGCGTCGACTCGCCGCCGGTGAGACATGGGGTGACGAGCTCATCGAAGCGGTTTCGCCCCAGTACAAGTCCGACTCGTGAGCGATGCCTGGGTTCGTCACGATGTGTCCGCTGACGGGGCGGTCCACACCATCACGCTCGACAAGCCTCCGGGCAACGTGATCGACAGCAGTCTGTGCGCACAACTCACCCCCGCGATTGAGGCGGCTGCTGCTGCCACCGACGCAAAGGTCCTTGTCTTACGAGGCGCCGGCAGGCACTTTTCGTTTGGTGCAAGTGTCGAGGAGCATCTCCGGGATAAGGCGGCGGACATGCTGGCAAACCTCGGCGGAGTCATTCGGGCACTTGTCGGATTCCCCTATCCGACCGTTGTCGGTGTGCACGGTGCGTGTTTGGGTGGAGGTCTTGAACTGGTCCTCGCATGTGGGATAGTCATCGCGGATGAGGGAGCAACACTGGCAAGTCCCGAGATACAACTCGGCGTGTTACCACCGGCCGCAACTGCCCTGCTGGCCGGTAGAGCCGCCGAAGATGTGATCCTCACGGGACGCAATTTCACTGCGAAGGAGGCGCGGCGCATCGGGATCGTCAACGTCATCGCAAAGAGCGGTGAGCTAGACGTAACGATCAACGCGTTCGTTGATGAGCACTTTGTTCCAAGGTCGGCGTTTTCGCTCCGTAAGGCGACGAAGGCGCTGCGAGATGGGCGCCTTGCTGCGTTTGAACAGAGGCTCGATACAGCCGAGCGGGTCTATCTCGAGGAGCTGCTGCCGTCTCACGACGGGGTGGAAGGCATCCAGGCCTTCCTCGACAAGCGCCCACCTCAATGGAGCAACAACTGAGCCTCGAAATCGTTGATCTCGAGGCTCAGGAGTCGGGTTGTAGTCAGCCGGTGGGCTGTTTGCGAGTGAACAGGGCGACATAGGTGGTACATGCCGTGATTGCACAGCTGGTACACGCCTCGCCGAAGCTGGACGGGTCCAGCATCGTCGTCGTTGTTTCGAACCCGAGGTTGGTGTAGAGCTCATCCAGCTCATCGATCCGCGCGGGATCGGTGACTGTTCGCCGTTGCCAACCTGCGGACTCGAGAACGGGTGCCTGCAGGATCTGCACACCTGCGGAGCAATAGATCGCCTCCGAACCCGTTTCCTCGCTCACACTGTTGCTCCTGCCATGCGTCCTTCGGATCCGAGCTTCTCGAGGCGTCGCCGGGCGAGGATGGCACAACCGAGGGCCGGCACAAACTGCACCATGTCCCCTTCCGGGACGTTGACTTCGGCTTCAAGCAGTTCACTGACGGTCCTACCCATCGTTTCGAATCGGAGGATTCCTCCGATGAGTGTGAACTCGGGTTCGGCGCGAACCCGTTTCATGAGCTGGACCGATCTACCCGTCAGCGACTCGATCGCGCCCTGCATGATGTCGGCGGGCGCCGTGCCAAGCGACAGATGGTTGATTACCTCGGATTCGGCGAACACCGCACAGACACCGGATATCGGAACGGGCTGTTTCGATGTCACCATGAGCGCGCTGATCTCCTGGATCTCGTATCCCATGTAACGAGCGGTTTTTTCGAGGAAGGCCCCGGTACCTGCCGCACACTTGTCATTGAGCCGGAACGAGATAACCTTCGCGGTCTCATCGACTCGGCTTGCTTTCATAGTCTGACCACCGATGTCGAGGATCGTGCGAGT
>BDTL01000175.1 GCA_002898115.1 bacterium BMS3Bbin02
GCCAAAGACGAACATCCCCGGCCCGGAATCACTGTCGAGAAGCTTGCAGGACTGCGAACACTGTTTGAGGGCGGGACGATCACGCCGGGCAATGCCTCGGGGATCAACGATGGGGCCGCCGCGACGATCGTCGTTTCCGCCGCCGGTGCTGAGCAACATTCGCTGGCGCCCCGTGCACGAATCGTCGGGATGGCGACAGCAGGCGTTGCGCCGCGGATCATGGGAATGGGGCCGGTGCCGGCGACACGGAAGGTGCTGGACCTTGTCGGGCTCGAACTGTCGGACATGGCAGTGATCGAACTGAATGAGGCATTCGCTGCCCAGGCTCTTGCGGTGCTTCGCGAGCTCGGTGTTCCTGACGATGCCGAGCATGTGAACCCGAACGGTGGTGCGATCGCCCTCGGACATCCCCTTGGCATGACGGGTGCCCGCTTGGTGAACACCCTCGTTGAGGAACTTCACGTCAGGGATGCAAGGTTTGGCCTCGCGACGATGTGCATCGGCGTGGGGCAAGGAATAGCAATGGTTTTGGAAAAGGTGTGAGGAGACACACATGACGACACAAGCGTTGATAGACACGCACCGGGCAACATTGGAGAAGGCCCTCGTGACCATCGAGACACGGGAGTATTGGAGTCCGTATCCGGAATCTCCGCGGGCCTACGGGGAGGATGCTCCGGCGCTCGGAGAAGCCGCGTTCAAGGCTCGGCTTGGCAAACCCTTCGAGCTCGACCAACCGTCGACGGGCGTGATGGACGTTGCGGAGTATTCGCCGTACGGCATCGACCTTGGTGTGAGCTATCCGAGGCCGGATATCGATCAGCTGATTGGTGCGGCGCAGAGTGCGATGAAGGCGTGGGGTCGCGTCGCGCCCGATGTCCGTGCTGCAGTGTGCCTCGAAATCCTTGACCGGCTGTCGAAGCAGAGTTTCGAAATGGCCCACGCGGTTATGCACACGACCGGCCAGGCCTTCATGATGGCGTTCCAGGCGGGATCACCGCACGCTCTCGACCGGGCGTTGGAGGCGGTTGCCTATGGCTACCGGGAGATGACCCGGGTACCGAGATCGATGCGGTGGGAGAAACCGCAGGGTAAGCGTGATCCTCTCGTTATCGACAAGGAATGGCATGTTCGCCCCCAGGGTGTCGAGGTCACGATTGGTGTCTCGACGTTCCCGACGTGGAACGGCTATCCCGGGATCATGGCGAGCCTTGTCACAGGGAACGCCTCGATCGTCAAACCGCACCCCGGAACAATTCTGCCGTTGGCAATCTTTGTCGAGACGGCTCGGGCAGTCTTTGCGGAAGCAGGGTTTGATCCGAACCTGGTGACGCTTGCTGTCGACACGCCCGACGCACCGATCGGGAAGGACCTCGTGTTACATGAGAACGTCAAACTCGTCGACTTCACCGGCGGCTCAGCGTTCGGTGACTGGCTCGAGAACAACGTTCCCCAGGCCCGGGTGTTTACCGAAAAGTCGGGGGTGAACTCGGTCATCATTGACTCGGTTCCCGACCTGAAGGGGATCATGCGCAACCTCACGGTGTCGACGTCGTTGTATTCGGGTCAGATGTGCACGACGCCTCAGAACATCTTCATCCCACGAGACGGGATCATCGTCGGTGACGATCATGTGACGTTCGACGAGGTCGTCAACGCCTACACCGGCGGTCTTGCGGGTCTGCTCGGCGACGATGAGAGAGCCAGCGACATTCTTGGCTCAATCAAAGGGCCGGACACCCTCGCCAGGATCGACGACGCCGCATCCGGGGCGAATGTGCTCCTCGAATCACGGGCCGTGACCAACCCGACGTTTGCCGGCGCGACTGTCCGTACACCGGTCGTGGTTGGTGTCGATGCCGCCGAAGAGGATGCCTACATGCGTGAGATGTTCGGCCCCGTCGTATTTGTGGTGGCGACGGATTCGACCGAACATTCGCTGCAGCTTGCCCAGAAATCGGCGCTCGAGCACGGTGCTTTGACCTGGCTGGTGTACTCCACGGATCCTGATGTCATCGATGACGCCGTCGACAGCGCGATCGATGCCGGTGTGTCGGTTGCGTTCAATCTTGAGGGTGGGCTATACGTCAACCAGTCGGCCGCCTTCAGCGATTTCCATGTGACGGGGGCGAATCCTGCCGGGAATGCGTCGCTTACCGACCCCGCGTTCGTGGCCAATAGGTTCCGACTTGTCGGGGTAAGAAAGCCCGTTCTTTCGTGAACCGAAACGTGTCCGTATGACAACCATCCCCGCGATTCTCTAGGGTGAACCGAGTTCTCGCGGATCGAATGTCCGATTTGCGGGTTCGAAACAAGGAGTTCAAGCTGGAGGTCTACGTTATGCCGCTTCGTGGCTCCGTTAGTTATGGAGAGGTCCTATGACGGCGACAATGGACCGACCGTCGACGCCGAGCACAGGCTCGGGGTACGTGACGGTCGCGTCTCGTGCGCGTGACTGGGCGGCTAGCTCGCCCGATGTGGTCGCGATGCGCGACAAAGATTTCGGTATTTGGCAGGAGAAGACGTGGGGCCAACTCTGGGAGGACGTGCTTGATGCCGCCCACGCCTTGCTTGACACCGGTGTATCAGTAGGCGACGTCGTATCGATCCATTCCGAGGATCGTCCCGAATGGATCATTCTCGACCTCGCAACGGTTGCGATCCGTGGTATCACCACGGGCCTGTATCCAACGAACCCGATGGCCGAAGTTGTGTACCTGGTGAACGACTCGGGCGCCGCAGTGCACTTGGCCGAAGACCAGGAACAGGTCGACAAACTTCTCGACGCTGAAGCCGATGCCTTCCCGAGTGTGAAGAAGATCCTGTACGTTGAGCCACGCGGTGTTCGCAACTACGACGATGACCGCCTCGAGTTCTGGGATGCCTTCATGGAGCGCGGACGTGCACATCGGGCTGCCAACGAGGGCGCTGTCGAGGCGTTGATGGGACAAGCCGACGCTGAGGACGTGATGACGCTCGTGTACACGTCCGGTACGACGGGTCCCCCAAAGGGCGCGATGCTTACGAACGCCAATGCCGATTTCGCGATTGAGAAGATCGTGAGAGCTCCAAACCGCACAGCTGACGGCATGGCACCTGGTCCCCAGGACCAGGTGCTCACGTATCTGCCGTTGTGTCACGTTGCGGAGCGAATTTTCTCCACGTGGACAATGGTCGGGACAGGTTGTGTTCTGAACTTCGCCGAGTCGATTGAAACGGTGCAGGTCAACCTGCGCGAGGTGCAGCCGACGCTGTTCTTTGCGGTCCCGCGCATCTGGGAGAAGATTCACGCCACCGTCCTCATCAAGATGGCAGATGCCACACGGTTCAAAAAGCTCATAGGCGCCGGTGCGATGCGTCTTGCAACATTCATCGGCCGCGAGCGTGTGAACAACGGCGGTCTTCACACGCTGAAGAGCCGGATCGCGTATGCGATCGGTGACCCGCTGGTGTTCCGGGCCCTCAAGGAACGCATCGGCCTGCGACGCTGTCGGTGGGCGGGATCCGGAGCGGCGGCAATCGCTCCCGAAGTGCTCGAGTTCTTCATGGGACTCGGAATTCCCGTATACGAGTTGTATGGCATGACAGAGAACGCCGCGGTTGCCACGCTGAACTTCCACGGTCGTGTAAAGCTCGGCACCGTCGGTGAGCCCTACCCGGACATCGGGCTCCGTCTCGACGAGGAAACGGGTGAAATCCAGACGAAACATGACGGTGTGTTCAAGGGATATTGGAAGAAACCACAGGCAACAGCAGACACATTTACCGAGGACGGATGGCTCAAGACGGGTGACGTCGGTGAATGGGTGGACGGCACCCACCTCAAGATCATCGACCGGATCAAACACATCATCATCACATCCGGCGGAAAGAACATTTCGCCGTCTGAGATCGAGAACTCGCTGAAGGCCTCCCCGTATGTGAAAGAGGCAATGGTGATCGGTGACGGACGCAAGTACATCACCGCGCTGATCGGAATCGAAAACGACACCGTCGGCAATTGGGCGCTGCGGCGCGAGATCACCTACACCACGTATCGAGATCTGTCGGAGAAACCCGAGGTCATTGCCTTGATTCAAGACATCGTCAACCAGACCAACGAGAAGTTCTCAAGAGTTGAAGGCATCAAGAAGTTCAGGATGATCCCCAAGGAACTTGACCACGAGGACGGCGAGCTGACCGCTACCCAGAAGATCAAGCGTTCCGCCATGGCCGACATGTTCTCCGATCTGGTGGAGGACATGTACTAATGCTCAGTGTGCCGCTGGTTGCTCAGGTGGGCGGGACTCCGCTCGAGACACTGATCACCAAGACCATCGACGGGCTTGCGCTCGGGGCCATATACGCGCTCCTGGCGCTTGGTTTCGTGATCATCTTCAAGGCGACCCAGGTCCTCACCTTTGCTCACGGCGCCGTGTCGGCCATGGGGGCGTATCTGGTGTCGTACTTCGCCATCACGCTCAATATCCCGGGTCGGTGGATTCCGGACCTTCCCGTGACACTTCAGTTCACGCTGTCCGCAGTCATCGCAATTGTCGTCGCCGCCGGCATAGGCATGGCACTTGAACGGGTCTTCATCAGACCGATGATCGGGGAACCGCTGTTCTCGATCGTCATGATCACGATCGGCCTCGATATCGTGATCCGCACTATCGTCGGTGACTACATCGGGCAGGGCAACACGGTTGTCACCGGTGCTCCGTGGGGTTTCCTGTCCCAGTGGAAGATCGGGGGCGTGATTATCCAGCATGCTCAGGTTGCCACGATCATCGTCGCCATCGTCACCGTTGCGGTGCTGATGTGGTTCTTCAAATCTCGAATCGGTATCGCGATGCGTGCCACTGCGTTTGACCAGGAGGCCGCGATGGCTCAGGGCATCAGCGCCGGCCGGATCTTTTCCCTCGCCTGGGCTATCGGCGCTGCACTCGCAGTGCTCGGTGGCATCTTCGCCGCCGTGCCTCCCCGGGCCCTGGGTGTCTCCGCGGGAACAGCTTTTTTCGCCCTTCGCGCATTCCCCGCAATCGTCATCGGCGGTCTCGACTCAATCAAAGGGGCCGTTGTCGGCGGGTTCATTGTCGGGATGGCTGAGGTTATGGCGGGGCACTACTTGTCCAGCGTCACGGCCCTCGGAATCGGGTTCAACACCGTGGTGCCGTACCTGGTGATGATGGCGGTACTGCTAGTACGACCGCATGGGTTGTACGGAACTGTGGAGATTCGTCGAGTATGAGAGGTCGTCCGAATCTTTTCGCGAGTTACGCGGCCGAGCAGGGGATACTGCCCACGACCACCAAGAAGGTCTCTGCCGTCCTCCTAGTGATCGCCGCCATAACGATTCCGTTGGAGGTCCTTCCGGTCCTCAGTCAGTTCTCCCAACCGTCCTGGTTAGTGCTCTTGAACCGATCGTTGATCTTCTTGATTGCAGCTCTGGGACTCAACATTCTGGTCGGCCTGGCGGGCCAGGTGTCATTGGGTCACGCGTTCTTCATGGGTGTCGGCGCCTACACCGCAGCCGTGTTGGGAGGCACGGGCGCAGGCCTCTGGTCGTTGGGTCTCCCGATCTGGGTTTGGTTGCCGCTATCCGGAATCATCCCGGCACTTCTCGGCATACTGATCGCCCCGACGGCAGTCCGTGTTCGAGGGTTATATCTCGCGATTGTCACTCTTGGGCTGGTGTTCATCGGTGAGCACATTTTCCGCAACGCAAACTCGATCGCCGGCGCGCCCGAAGTCGGGCGAGAGTGGCCGCGACTCGAGCTCCGGATATGGAAAGAGGAGAACCCGCTCATAGATTTCGCCAGCGACGGGAATTGGTTCGGAGTATCGCTCCCGGGCGAAGCCAAGACGTTCTATTTCCTGCTGGTGATGGCAATCGTCTTCGTCTTCCTGGCAAAGAACCTCGGCCGTACCCGGATCGGCCGCTCGTTCGCAGCGATTCGCGACCGTGACGTCGCGGCAGAGATCATGGGTGTTGGGGAGTTCCGAGCCAAGACTCAGGCCTTTGCGATCTCCTCGTTTTATGCGGGTGTATCGGGTGCGCTGTTCGGAGTTGTGGTCGGGCGGCTCATTCCCGAGACCTGGAATTTGTTCCTATCGGTGCAGTTTGTCGCCATCGTGTTGATCGGAGGCGCCGGTACGGTTGCCGGTACGGTGCTTGGTTCGTTCTTCGTGGTGTTGATGCCCCGGATGGTCGAGAACGTGACCCGGTTTCTCGGTGACCAGGCGATCGATGGTGGGGTGCTCTCCATCGTCGGAGATTTCGTGGTGTCCATCGATGGAGACTTCGGGCTGATTTCGCTGTCCGCACAGGGCCCCGGCCTCAGTATTTTCCAGCTAAACCAAGTGATCTATGGCCTTTTGATTGCCGTGTTCCTAATATCGGAACCCCTCGGTCTGTTCGGTATTTGGATTCGGATCAGAAACTATTGGAAGGGTTGGCCGTTCACCTATTAGGTGAAACGGCAACAGGACAGGTTGCCCGGTGCCCGGCACCGAGCAACGTGGGAAGAAAACGAAACACAACGAAACAAGAAATGGGAGGTTGGATGCACCTCAAGAAAAAGATGGTCGTCTTTGTTTTTGTCTTTGCATTGATTGCCGCCGCTTGCGGCGGTAGTACTGCTACGACAACAACAGCTGCACCGAGTGGCGGTGGCGACACCACCACGACGGCGCCGGCGCCAGTAACAACAACTACAAAGGCTGGTCCGACCACAACCGTGGCTCCTCCAGCGGCAGAAATTAAAACGGACATCGGTGTCACCGACACTGAAATCAACATCGGCTTACTCGCCGACCTAACCGGTCCGTTCTCAGGTCTGACGGTCGATATCGTCGATGCTCAGCTCGCCTATTGGGAAGACGTTGTGAACGCGAACGGCGGTATCGCCGGTCGTATGGTGGTTCCTATTGTTGAGGACACCGCCTACGACGTCGTCCAGCATGGTGAGAAGTACACCAAGATCATTGATCAGGTGGTTGCGTTCTCGAACTCTACGGGTTCACCGCACACCGCTTCCATTCTTGACAAAGTCAAGGAAGACAATGTTCTGGTGATTCCGCTGAGCTGGTACTCGGGTTGGGCTGACGCCAACTTCGACAATGGACTGACCTTCGAGCAGGGTACGAACTACTGCCTCGAGGCGATGAACGTTGTCCAGTGGCTTGCCGAGAAGCACGAAGCGGACACCGGCTCGAAGCCGACGATCGCCATTGTTACTCGTGCGGGTGACTACGGACAGGACGCCGCTGCAGGCGCAAAGTATGCAGCAGCGCAGTTGGGTCTCGAAGTCGTGTACGACGGTGAAGGCACCATCGTGCGTGGCCAGGACAAGACACCGATCATCTCAGCCATTCTGGCTGCCAACCCGGACTGGGTTTGGATTACATCAGCTCCGTCGGAGACTGGTGAGATCATGGGTGGTGCCGTTTCACAGGGCTTCACCGGTCAATGGACAGGCTCGGTGCCTTCCTATGACTTCCGGATGCTCGACTCAGCATTGGCTCCTGCATTGCAGGGCTTCTACTGGCAGACGGCATACAACGTGACCTGGGGCACCGACGTGCCGGGCATGCAGCAGATCTCTGATGTTCTGAGTGCCAGTTACCCGGACCGTCGTCCTTCGGATGCCTTTGTCATCGGCTGGAACGAGGCCGTTTCCATGGAGCAGATCCTGCGTACTGCCGCCGCAAACGGCGATCTCACCCGTCAGGGTGTAATCGACGCGGCGAACAGCATCGATACGATCGCGCTCAACGGAACGGGTCCTGACTTCAACTATCGGGGTGAGCCGAACGACTTCGTCGTCCGGGAAATCTACATCCTGAAGCCAGACGTCGGGGTCTACACCGCTGCTGGTGGTGCAGATCAGAAGCTCTCTGACGGTCTTGGAACCACCGGTTCCACGCTCGTTGAGGGTCCGTTCACACGCTCAATCGCGGCTGACTTCAACTTCACCGGCGCATGCTGGACTGAAGCTGAAGGCAACACGATTGGTACCGGCTAACGACTAACTAACCGAGTGAGTGGGGGGTGCGACTTGTCGCACCCCCCACTGCTCACTACTCACTAACAAGGAACACCCTCGAGATGCTCGAAGTCGCCAACCTAGAAGTCGTGTACAACGACGTAGTTCTCGTCCTGCGTGGTATCTCTATTGAGGTGCCCGAAGGGGAGATCGTGGCACTGCTAGGAGCTAACGGTGCTGGCAAGACAACTACGATTCGTGCGATTACCGGCCTGCTTGACGTTCACGAGGGTGACATCACCAAGGGCCGGATCTCGTGGAAGGGTGAGGCGATCGAGAAGATGGATCCGGCCGACATTGTTCGTGCCGGTATCACCCAGGTCCTCGAGGGTCGGCGGATCTTTGCGGAGATGACGGTCGATGAGAACCTCAAGACCGGAGCGTTTACCAGCAAGAGCAAGGTTTCAGAAGCCGCAGCGTATGACCGTGTCATGACGATGTTCCCGATCCTTGCCGACCGCCGTTCGTCGATTTCCGGATATCTGTCGGGTGGGGAACAGCAGATGTTGGCGATGGCCCGGGCGCTCATGGCCGACCCCGAGTTGCTGATTCTTGACGAGCCCTCGCTGGGACTTGCCCCGAAGCTGGTCCAACAGGTCAAGGAAATCATTGTTGAGATCAATAAACAGGGCACCGGGGTTCTCCTGATCGAGCAGAATGCCAACATGGCACTCTCGATTGCGGGCCATGGTTACATCATGGAGACCGGAAAAGTCGTGATGGATGGCGCCTCCGACAAGCTCCTCCAGGACGAAGACGTCCAGGAGTTCTATCTCGGGCTACACGTCTCGGGTGAACGCAAATCTTTCAAAGACATCAAGCATTACAAGCGTAGGAAGCGGTGGTTGTCATGAGCGGACCGCTGCTCGAATTCGAGAATGTCAGCCTCTCCTTCAAAGGTGTCAAGGCACTTTCAGGTGTCAGTTTCGGAGTTCAAGACGGCGAACTGTTCGCCATCATCGGACCCAACGGGGCAGGCAAGACTTCAGCCTTCAACTGTATGAACGGGGTGTATAAACCCCAGGAGGGCGATATCCGCTGGAAGGGTGAATCGATTCTGGGTCGGCGCCCGGACCGGATCGCGGAACTCGGCATTGCGCGAACGTTCCAGAACATTGAGCTGTTTGCGCATATGACAGTGCTTGAGAATCTGCTGCTTGGTCGACATATTCGTACCGACGTCGGGTGGTTCTCCGGGTCGTTTTGGACCAAGAAGGCCCGACGAGAAGAGCTTGATAACCGCGACAAGGTCGAGGACATCATTGATCTGTTGGAGATCGAGTCATGGCGTCAATATCCCGTGGCGCTCTTGCCGTACGGTATCCAGAAACGTGTCGAGCTGGGTCGTGCCGTTGCGATGGAACCCGAGCTGCTGCTACTCGACGAACCGGTCGCCGGCATGAACCTCGAAGAGACCGAGGGCATGGCTCGGTTCATTCTCGACATTCGCGAAGAACTGGGTATCTCGATCATCCTGGTCGAACATGACATGGGTCTTGTCATGGATATTGCTGACCGGATCCTGGTGCTCGACTTCGGCACACCGATTGCGATGGGTGTTCCTGCCGATGTGCAGCGTGACCCGGAGGTCATCAAGGCGTACCTCGGCGAAGACGTGGTCGCCTAACCGAGCTCTCTCTGGATTGCTTGTCAATACCGAGATGTTGCGCCCTGGGGAACTAATCTCGGGGGTACTGGCGTCGTATCGGCACACATATTCCGAATCGGGGTTGCAATGATCTATCAAACAAGACTTCTCGCACTCGTGGCTGCTTTCATTATGGTGGCCGCAGCATGCTCAGGAAGCAGCGGTGAATTCGTTCCCGTGACGTCGGCAACCACCACCTCGGCTGGTGCGACCACGACAACTGCTCCCTCCGCCACGACAACGTCCGTGCCGGGCACGACAACGACTGCTCCGGCGGCCACGTCGACAACCACGACTACGGTTGCACCCACAACAACGACGACCACCACCGTTCTTCCCGGTGAGCCGATGGACTTCGGTCCGTCTGCCGGAGACGTTCTCGCAGTGGTCGGTGTCGAGTCCGATGATGTGCTCAATGTTCGCAGAGCCCCGGGGATTAACCAGGACATCGTCGCGACCGCACCACCGCTCTCCCACGACCTTATTGCGGTTGGCAACACTCGTTCGTTGCCGAATTCGATCTGGATTGAGGTCACCCTCAACGGCACACCCGGTTGGGTGTCGTATGCGTATGTTGGGTACATCGGTGAGATGATGGATCAGACCTCCTATGTCACGGTACGCAATGGATCGACTCCGTCAGGGGGCTCCATCGATGACGTCGTCGATGCAGTTGTTGCGATATACGAGTCGGACCAGCCCAACGCTCGGATTACCCGACCCGCCCTGCCGATTGTCCAGGGCGATCTCATCGAGGTGACGATCGATGTAGTGGGTCTTCTCGATGATTCCATTCTGGGGTTCCGTTTGCACCTGTTCCTGCGCCTGAACGCAGGTGTGTACACGCTCGTGAGGGTTGAGCAAACCATTCTCTGTCGTCGAGGTGTAACCACGGCCGGGGTGTGCTTGTAACCACAGGCGAGTTCGGTTCTATGGTTCCTGTTTGATGAGGACGGTCCCGGTGAACGCTCCGATGAGTTTGTCACCGGCGGTGACGTCGCTGCGGTAGGTGGCCAGTGAACGGCCTCGGCGCAGCTCGGTACATCGGGCCGTGATCGTATCGCCCGGGCCAGCCGCTCCCGAGTACACCATGTGGACGTCGATCGCGACGGCCGGCGGTCCCGCAACGTTGCTCGCGATCGCAAACGCGATGTCGGCGAGGGCGTAACTCACGGCACCGTGCAGGGTGCCGTGGACATTGCAGTGGTCGTGCGTCACGGTGAGCTCGATGATGATCGAGTCTTCGGTGTCCGAGACGAACCGGGCGCCGAGGTGCTGTGCGTAGGTATCACCGTCGAACAGGGCTCGGGCGCGAGAGGGGGTGTTCATCGGTGCACTGTACCAACTCCACCCCCACCATTGTCCCCGTTCTTGCGTAGCTGGGGGCCATATATGGCCCCCAGCTACGCAAGAAGCCAGAGGGAGGGCGCCCCTGTGGTTGGGGCACCCTCCCTCTGCGCTGTGGTGGACCGAGCTGTGTTACCCGTCCGTGGTAACGGTATCGGTCACGGCTGTGTCGACGGCACCATCGGGTGCGGCGTCGCGCAATGCCTGGATTGCAGCCTTAGCGTTCTCACGGGCGGCCTTGAGCTGAGCGTGTGATGCACGCAACGCCTCCCGGTTCGCCATGAGCGTTGCGTCGGCGGGGTCCGGCCAGTCGGATGCGTCGAGACCGATCACGTTGCCCGCAACCGGCGCTGCAAGTCGTGCGCCCTCAGCGAGGTTCGCCTCTGCTTCGTTGAGCAGGCGGGCGGCTTCAGCCACATCCCATCCGGCTTCCTCGGCACGGGCGATCTTCTCACTGATCTTGGCGAGCGCCTCTTCGAAGTGCGGCACTCCTGCGCCGATCCGGTCACTGATCGCCACCAGATGTGTCTTTGGTGCGATCACCAAATACACCCGGTAGTCGGTGGCGATGAGCGGCACGAGCTCACGAAGCTCCTCGAACGTCGTCGCGGCTTCGATGTCCGCGCCTAGAACGGTCAGGCCGCGTGCGGCGTCGACATAGTCTGCAAAGAGCTCGTCCTTGTGCGCCAACGTCATGGACTCAGATTGCGACACCTTCTCAGTGAGGCGGTCAAGTGTCTTGAGTCGCCGGTCGATTGCCTCGGCTGCGCGCTCCTTGATTCGCTCGATTGAGCGGCCGTTGTTAACGACTTCCTCTCGTGGAGTGGTGTCGCGTTCCTGTGCAAGTGCTGCGGCGGGTAGGGCGACTACGACGGCGAACGCCGCGATGACCGCAATAAGTCGTTTCTTCTTCATGGGATGATGACTCCTTCTTCCTGATTCAGTGAATTGTCCAGATCGTTCAAGATGTCGTCGAGGTCGCTGAACAGATCGTCCAGATCGCCGAGCACATCGTCCAGATCGTCAAGATCGACGGTGGCCAGCGGCGCTGTCGTCGTGGTGGTGGGCGCCGTTGCGGCTGCCGGAGCGGTCGTGGTTGTCGTTGTCGACGTCGGTGCCACTTCCGATTCGGAGCCCTCGGTGACCTCCACAGACTGATTCGTGTCAGCTGACTGGGTTGTCCCAGCCGACTCGTTCGACGTCTGCGATACCTCGTTCGTCGGCGCCTGAGGCGCCCCCGTGGTCGTGGTATCTGCGAGCTCTGTTTGTGATGGCGTGCAAGCCGCTAACACAACAGCTAGAGCTGCAATTGCAATCGTGCCTCTTCGGTGCATCGTTTTGATCCTTGTCTCGATACACCAATAGATTCGGACTCACTTGTTAGGTGAGTCCGAAGTGAATTGTGAGAATTGTGTGAAGATCTACCTGCGGCTGCGATCCACGAGACGCCACGCGGTCGGCAGGAGACTGCCCGCGATCGCCACTTTCACCAGGTCGCCCGCGATAAACGGGTAGGCGCCAAGCTCTGCGGCCCGGTTCCAATCGGCACCGATCACGTTGGCGAGCCACGGCACGCCGAAGAGGTAGATCGTGACGGAGCCGAGCAGGAACGCGCCCAGCGCCGTGGCGACCGATCGGTCCTGGTTACGCTCGGCGAGGCGGCCGACAAGCCAGGCCGCCACCACGAAACCGACAAGATATCCGGCGGTCGACCCGGTCGCGACGGTCCATCCACCCTTGGCGTCGGCAAAGAACGGGAGCCCAACGGCACCCATGACAACATACAGAGCTTGGCTCGCAGCACCGGCGTTCGCTCCGAGCACGCCACCCGCGAGGAGGACCGCAAGTGTCTGCCCGGTGATCGGTACGGGGGTGAACCCGAGGGGGATCACCAGTTGCGCCATGGCCGCGGTGAATAGGGCGAATCCGAACACGAGAGCAGCAGTTATCGCCTTGGAGCGCGGGAACACCACACCAAGAAGCACATTTGATGGGAGAACTGTCTGCACGGAATCGCTCCTTGTTGGTTGTGATGCGCAAGCCTACCCTGCGCCCGTCACGGGTGTGTATGTCGGGTCGTCAATCGTTACGGATTAGACACGCCGGGACTCCGCTTCGGTTACTCGCGGCGCCACTTGGTAAGGGAAGACGGGTCAGCGAACCATAAATGCGGTGTTCATGGAGCGGGTGTCGAACGCTCCCGGCGCCGAACCGTCGCGGGCATACCGATACAGCGCGGTTTGGAACACGACCGCAAGAGCGCTGAGGACGACTGCGACGAGTGCCAGCCAGACAATGCCGAGCGTGACGAAGATCGCAATGGTGATGCCGCTGCCGGTGAAGATGCCGAGCATGATGAGTGCAATCCCGGGGATCGAGGCTACGAAACCGAGAATTCCGAAGCCGATCTGGGCGCTGAGGTTCTCGCCCCACGTCTTCTTGAATAGCGACGCAGATTCCGTCAGGGCATCTTTCACGCTGTATCCCTCAAGGACCAGGAGCGGGAGCACCAGATAGGTGACGACTGTCCACGCCATCCCGATGAACGAGATGACAAGACGGCCGACAAACCCGGCGCGCTCTTCAAGTGATCGGAGGATGATCGAGACCGTGGCTGACACCAGGGCCCACTGAAAGATCAAGCCAATTGATCCTCGGGCGCCCGCAAGCGCGGACTTGATCGTCGGATCGCCGCCTTCGAGGCGTTCGTTTGCGGCAAACACAAGTGCTGCATTGAAGAAGATCGTGATGAACGCCAACGAGACGTACAGGATGAACAACACGACGTAGGTGGCGATCCCTACTTTATCGGTTTCGGTGCTGATGGCGCCGGATGCGAGGAGGGGAGCGATGAACGTTGCAATAGTGAGCAATGACGCTACTGCTGATATGACCGGCAAAACGAGCAGTTCCTTGTCGGCCTTGAGAACCGCCCACGAGGTTTTTGCTAACTCAATGGAATTGGATATTCGTGACATGCGTTGAGTCTACGTGATGAATGTCCAATCTCGAAGGTGCGCTGCGCGCCCGGCGCGTACCGCTTATGCGTGCGCCGCTGCGGTACGTTGGTACGGCCTGGCGCGTCGTTGTAACCCGTACCCGAGAAAACTCGGTAGCATGACGGCCCTATGACCGCACCACCCGAGTTCACAGACCCACGCTGGGAAGACGTTCCTCTGCATTTGCGACCCACGAGGAAGATCCCGATATGGCCGTTCGTTGTCGGCATATTCCTCCTCCTCATCGGTGGCGGCTTTTATGTGGCGTCCCAAACTCCGGTCGAGTTTTATGCACTTTCGCCGGGTCCCGTTAACGACGTCGGTGACTACATCGAGGTGATCGACGACACTGGCCCGTCCGCCGGACAGCTGTATTTCCTCACTGTCTCATTGCGTGAGATCAGCCTGCTGGAGTACTGGGGGGCGAAACTTGACCCCCAGGTTGATCTCAGCCCGCGCGAGAACATTCGCCCCACGGGCGTGAGTCCGGAGAGTCTTCGCCAGCAGAACATTGACCTGATGGAGCAATCCAAACAGGCAGCGATTTTTGTTGCGCTCACCCGGCTTGGTTACG